>JAIIAN010000025.1 GCA_022717655.1 Bacillota bacterium
ATATCTGTTATCCACTTTTGTTACCGGATATTCTTTTCCATCTACAACTGCCTTTTCCGGTTCAAATTCTGTTGCATTCGAACTTTCAAATCCAAGCTGAATCTCTTCTTTTTTCTCAAATGTTGTGCTCGGCATTTGATTTTTATACGTTGCAATGTTTGCAATCTGCCACTGATAATCAATCACCAGTTCCAGATCTTTTGTCTCCTGCAACACACCAGTATGATCTTCCTTGTGATCCGTCAGTTCATCTGTCGCACGATTATAGTTGACCGTGAAATCCGCTTTATATTTTTTTCCTTCCTCTACCGGGATTTCAATCGTGTTCTCACCAACGGAAAGTTGTTCCTGCTGTATGGATTCCTCTGACTCATTTTTGATGTCTAACTGTGCAGATGTCACACTTTTCTCTTCATCTTTTAAGTTAAATGAAAGGGTCAGTGTGGAGTTCTTGATATCTTCTTTCACGATATAATTTTCTATTGATGGAATATCTTTTAACACATCTATAGAGATTGTATAATCTATCGGAACTCGTTTTCCAGTATTTAATAGCACTTCTGTAAAATGATATTCTTTGATTCCAGACTGCCCGACTGCACCTGCCGATACGGAATAAACACCATCCTCCCCTTTTTGGACATCGTATTCCTTGCCGTCTACCATCATCTTTTCAATCTTGGCACCATAGCTCACTTCCCCATAGAAACGCAGAGTAATATCCTTACCCTTTTCCGGATAATAGCTTTCCTGCCCTGGGTCTGATAACTCAACTGTGTAGTCCAGTGTCTTTTCTATCTTCTGCACCAGAAGTGTAAGGTCTGTTACAGTAATCTCCCCATCGCTGTTTATATCTGCATTCTTAATTGCCTTCTCTGAAAGCTCTCCCTGATGAATGAGATACTGCTCTAACAGTTCTACATCTTTATAATCGACCACGCCATCTTCATTAAGTTCGCCCTTTGCTGCGTAGTTTGCTGCTACTGAGATACCAGTAACAATTGTCTGTACTGAAATCACCCCGACAACAATCAATAATGTCCATTTTTGATTGCGTTTAAGCTGTTTCCAATTCTTGTTCTTTTTCTTATCTGATTTTTTTACGATATAAAAAATTACAAGACCAGATTCTACTACAATCAGCAAGATCCAAAACTCCCAGTTTGTTGTATCTCCTGTTCGTGTCGCCTCTGCTTTTTGAGTCTCTGCTTTTTGAGTCTCTGCTGATGTTTCGATTTCATTTTTTTTGGTCGTATTCCCTTTAGATGTGTCAGATGGATTTGTTATATCTGACTTCTGATTCTTCTTTGAATCGTCCTTCCCATCATCTTTTTTGTCATTTTGGGAATTATCTTTTAGACTATCCTTTGAATTATCTTTGGAATCATCTTTTGGGTCGTCCTTTGAATCCTCTTTCGAATCATCTTTCGAATCATCTTTCGGCTCTTCCTGCTTTTCAATGATATCAACCTGAGCACTTGCGTCGCCACCTATAATGTCCACTTTTCCTTCCGATGTGACAACATCCTGAAGTGTTACATTCTCCACTTTGGCTTTAATCTCTTTTTTCGTGGTCAATGTCACCGTCATTACGGCTTCTGCCGTTTTACTGCCGGCTCTTTTAATCGCAACGAGTTCTCCTGTTTTCGGATTAAAACGCAATTGTTCCCAGTCATTTAACGACTGAAAATCCGATTGTTCCACTTCTTCAAACACATCTCTGTTATATTGAAGCGTTGCCTTATACGCATTAACTCCCTTCTCAATTTCCTCATAATCATCCAATCGCATCGTAAGTGTCAGCGTCTCTCCTGCTCTTACTTCTGCCTTATCCTGTTCCACTGTTGTTTTTATCCCTGATGCTGCCTGCACCGCCATGCATGACAACCCCAAGGTTAAGACACTTAGAACGCCAATAAACCTTCTCTTTCGTTTTCCCATAACTTCATCCTTTCTTCTCATACTGTACCTTACCTGAGTTTTTCTTTCCTTCTTTATTTCCATTTTTTTCATTTTTTTCAGGTAAGTTTATTATACATGAGTCTGCTTACTTGTACCAGATATTTTTCGCAAAATTAAAAGCGAAAAGCCCATTCCCTGAACTTTTCGCTCTCGCTGAAACATTACTTCTTCTCGCTATTCTTTGTTGTATCCTTGCTACTGTCTTTTGTATCATCCTTGGAGTTGTCTTTACTACTGTCTTTGGAATCCTCTTCACTGCTGTCTTCTTTGCTGGCATTAGAATCCTCTTCACTGCTGTCTTCTTTGCTGGCATTAGAATCCTCTTCACTGCTATCGTCTTTGCTGGTATTAGAATCTGCTTCACTGCTGTCTTTTGATGAATCTGTTGTATCTTCAGATGTATCATCTGTCTTATCACTGTCTGTATCTTCGTCTTCCTCTTCTACCTGAACACAGCTCTCGAGCAGATAATCTGCTACCGCTTCCTGAATCATATTTGTACGAAGCGTATCCTCACCATACGCTTTTTCAAATTCATCTGTATCATCATATCCCGCATCTTCCGCATATTCTTTTAATTTTCTCTTGTATTCTTTATCGGAAAGCTCCAGGTTCTTCTTTTTCGCAATCAGCTCACATGCCATTCTTCTCTTAACATTATTTTCTGCCATCTCTGTCGCCTGTTTTTTAAATTCTTTTTGTGACACATTCATGTAGTTTTTCAGGAAATCTTCAAATTCCATTCCGTACTGTTGTGCATAAGATATATAATAATCTTTGATAGAATCATATTCTTCATCCACTTCATCATTCGAGTATTTCTTCACTTCAACCTCATCATCTAATGCTTCCAGAATCTCTGTGCGAAGTTCATTCTGATAAGATTTTTCATTGCTTGTCTGCATATTTGTCTTTAATTCTTCTTTGAATTCTTCTACGGTCTTTGAAGTATCACTATTTTGTTTCACCCATTCATCAGAAAGTTCCGTATTATCATCTGTCGTATAAATCGTGTTCAATGTAATACTGAATGTAGCAACTTTCCCTGCCAGATCCTGTGAGCTATATTCATCCGGGAACTTCACCTCAATATCAAATTTGTCTCCTGCCTGATGTCCTACAATCTGCTCTTCAAAGCCTTTGTAATCTCCATTTGCACTGATATAGGTATTCGATCCAAGTTTCAATAAGGTATCTGTTGCAGTTCCTCCGTCAAATGCTTTTCCATCAACTTTTCCAATATAGTCAAGATCTACGGTATCACCCTCTTGTGCTGCACGTCCTTTCACTTCTGTTCGCAGTGGATACGATTTCAGATAACTCTCGATCGTACTCTCAACCGTCTCATCTGTCACTTCCGTTTTCTCAACTTTATCAATCTCTAATCCTTTATATTTTTTGATTGTAATATATTCGTTCGACATCGTGGTTCCACATCCGGCTAAAGATAATGCCATCATAGAAGCCAGTATTACTGCTAAAACTCTTTTTTTCATGATTTATTTTTCTCTCCTTGTATAGTTACCTTTTTTGTATCTGTTTTTGTTGAATTTTAGTTCATTTTATCTTAACATGTCTTATTTTTCCATGTCAAGACACCGATTTTATTTTTTTCTTTGAATTTCAAATTATTTTTCTTGCTTTTCCTTATCTGTTTATCTTATAATTTAACGTAAAAGAGGAGTCTTTTTAACTAAAATAATTTTGCAAAAGAAACGGAGGTTTATTCTTTATAATGAAACGTAATCTACTAATTGTAACACTTTCCTGTATTGCACTCCTTTCCGGATGCAGCTCATCTAATGTACAGCCACAGACTTCAAATACGCCAGCCCAAAACCAGTCTGACAGTACAGCAACACAAGGTCAGTCTGACAATACAGCCGCCCAGTCTGGTAGTGCAACGGCATCTTCCAATTCCAATGCTGCTGACAGTTCTTCCACCACGGCTTCCACGAATCTGATTTCCGAGGACGAAGCTCGTAACATCGCTTTATCGGATGCACAAGTTACAGAGGAGAATCTGGCAGATATCCGTATCAAATTTTCTGTTGACGACGGAATTCAGGAATATGAAGTGGATTTTTATTCCGGTAATAAGGAATATAGCTATGATATCAATGCAGTAACCGGTGAGATTTTAAGTAAAGACATGGATATCGAAAACGATTTTGGCAGTGCAGCATCTGCTAATGCTGCAATTCCTCTTGAAGAAGCCAGACAGACTGCATTGAATAAGGTTCCTGGAGCAACAACAAATGATATTCAAATCTCTCTTGACTCTGACGACGGAAAACTCCTCTACGAAGGTTCCATCTATTATAATCAACGTGAATATGAATTTGAGATTGATGCCCAGACCGGTCAGATTTATTCATGGGAAGAAGAATCTATCTGGGACTGACAAATCTCTTCTGAACTTTTTTTCATATCCTTTGCAATATAAGATACGGAGCCGCCATTTCCGGCAGCCCCGTATCTTTTTTTTATTTCTTTATTTACTTAATTTGCTTATTTTTTTGCTTATTTCTTATTTCTCTTTATTTTTTCTGCGTTTGATTACCCATGCAACTGCACCAGCTCCAAGAGCAATGATCAGGATTACCGCTGCTACAACTGCGCCTTTCTTATTGAATCCGATTTTGGTTTTTGCATCGGTTACATAAGCTTCTGATGCTGCTTCTTTGTCCTCATCTGATTCATCTGCATCTGACGCTGCCTGTGCATCCTCATCGGCTGCATATAGTTCCGGCATTTCCTGTGCATCCTCATCCGTTGCTGTTGTATCCACGCTTTCTTCCTTGTCCGTATCTTTTGCTACAAGAACAGAGTCTGGTCCTTTTGAGGAATCTATGACACTCACTTTTCCACTTTCTTTTGTCTTGGCTGCTGTTCCAGAGGACTTGGATGAGTTTATTTTGTAGGAACTAATTGTTGTTGTAGATTTGTTACCTCTACTTGTATTCTTTTTCGTATTATTTTTCTTCGTTGTATTAGACTTGTTACTTGAGTTTCCGGAACCACTCTGACTGGAACCACTTGTCTGATTATTTCCAGAGTTTCCGGACTGATTGTTATTGGTATTTCCAGACTGATTTGTGTTTCCATTTGAATTATTTCCTGGATTCGGTTTTTCTGGTTCACTTGGTTTTTCCGGTTCACTTGGTTTTTCCGGTTCACTCGGTTTTTCCGGTTCGCTTGGTTTTTCCGGTTCTTTTGCTTCTTTGCTGACATTGACCGGTTCAGAAGCTAACACCTCTTTTACTGTTTTACTTCCATACGCCGCATTGGCTGTCTGTAAGGAATCTTCTACATAGCTGACTGTCGCCTGCACGCCTGCTGTTTCATCTGCTGCATCCACTGTCAGACTTCCCAGATATACCTGGTCATCCTGACTAAAGATTCCCTTGTCATCTGCCACATACAAATAGAGCTGTCCATCCTGATATCGGCTTCCGGTTACTGCTTTCTCCAGTTCCTCCGGAAAAGAGAAGGACACTTCTTCCGCACCACTCTCTACCTTTACTTTAAGTGCAAGGGACACCGCTGTTGTCTGTTCCTCATAAGCATGATTGATGCCAACTGTTACTGCAACGGTTCCATCCTGCCCTTTTAACTGCACCTGATCCTGTATTTCCTGCTGTTCCTTCGACTCCGTTGTCTTGGCGTTTACGCCTTGGATACCACAAAAAACGACAGCTGCACAAGCAAGACCCATCAGTCCATATTTCATTTTATTTGATCTTTTCAATGTTATCTCCTCGTACTGTCTTTTTTCGGTTCCTGCCTGATATCAGACAGGAACCGGATTCTTACCCTGATTCTTACTCTGCTTCAAATTCAATCTTTTCCAGTGTATCCGGCATCTGCATCGGAAGTGTATCACTGACCAGACGCTGTCCTTCATTGGTGATTGCATTATCCACACGATAAAGCTCTGCACGAACCTTACCGGTTACACTTGGCACGTTGCCATCTGCATCCGGTGCAATCCAGTAGATCCAGGTACCGTCGCTGACTTCTCCAAGCAGTCCGTTCTTTGGAACTTCTGCCAGAATAATCTGCTCTGCCTGAATACTTCCATCCTCAGCCTCACCGCCGACGATGTTTCCTTCCTCATCATATAACAGAACTACATTATACGCTGGATTTCCTTTGTATTTTCCCATAAATACCAGAGAACCGGCCGGAATCACCTTGCCCTCTTCATATTCATACTCTTTATCCAGAATACCAACTGCACTGTTGATATTGTCTGCTTTGATACCTAAGGAAATGCTGTCTCCAGTTGGACCAAGTACATCTAACTCTGTAATTGCCACATTCTTGCCAGCTGTATTCTTCGCTGTCAGACGCACATAAGATGCATCATAAGTTGCTACCCAAGGATCCTTATTCTCATTCTGGAAATACACGGTCTGGCTGCCCTTCTTATCTTCAAAGGAACCTTCTCTTACTGTCGTCCAGTTCTTTCCATCCTCACTGACTTCAATGGTAAATGCATCCATGCCATCTCCCTCTGCTACTGTATATTTCAGCGCAGATACTGCAAGACTCTGCTTCATCGCAATTGTCACATAAGCATCCTCTTTATCCGCTTTACCAATATAAGTATTGTCACTGTAATCATTGTCGATTACTCTCATGACCGCCGGTTTTTCTTCCGGTTCACATGGATCCTGCTCTGTTGCATCGTTGGTTTCATCCTCTTTTGAGGTCATATTGGTTGTCACACTCCACATTGTCTTGTCCAGACTTCCATCATGGGAAATGCGCACATCGCCAATCTGTTTTGCTGCAGAATAATAACCAAATTTATCCACTGCAATTGCCTCATAAGTCACCACACGGTTATTTAAAGTAGACACATGATCCTGCCACTCTACCGTTGCAGTTCCATCTTCGGCTGGTGCAAATCCGACTACCTCACGAGTCTTCTCTCCACCTTCATAAGTATATCTTACAATCTCATATCCAGACAGTACATTGGCATCCATATTTCCTTTGATCGTCAGATTTACCTCATTTGGTACCTGTGCATTGACGGTTGCCGTACTACTATCTTCAATCACATCCTGGTCTTTGATGTTTCCATCTGTTCCATTCTCAATCTCATACACTCTTGCATCATCATTTGCATAATAGATTGCACGTTCCTCTTTCGCAAACTGCTGTGCATAAGCCAGTGTTCCTTCATTTGGAACCATACCCCAGCGGGTGAAATATTCTGTCAGATCTGCTTCTGCTGCTGCGCAGGACAGACGCATAAAGATCTGATCCTTGTCACCTTCCAGTTTCAGAGCCACACCACCTGGTGCCGGTGCACGGGAGGTATCTCTTGCATAAGTATCTACCCTTGCATAGAACAGGTTGTTGAACTGCTCTTCATAAGTATCATAAGTCTTAAAGTTATATCCTCTGTCGTATGCCAGATGGAGCTGCCAGTACATTGCAAGCTGTGTCGCCTGATTATCAGAACTTCCAATTGTATTGGAGGTCACTTTTTCATAGACATTTTTATATTTGAATCGAACGGATTCGTTCGTATCTCTTGCTGTTGTAAGCTGTGCAAAGTAGTTGTTTGTAATCTCGGCTACTGCATAAGCACCCTGATTGATGTTGTGTCCCACCTCATGGGCAATTCCCCATCCAAAGAGATTTCCACTCACATACTTTCCGTTTTCGCTTTCAACCGGAACAGCAGTTGCAAGACCACCTACAGAACCCCACTCAATTCCGATATGATCTCCTGCCGCATACATAAATGCTCCGGCAAACATTCTCATGTATCGAATGTTCAAATGCTGGGATGGCAGTCGGTCTTTTGCTGACGCTGTCGCATCGTCTGTCAGACCCTTATGCTGATAGAACAGCACCATCATCTGATCCATTGCTTTTAAAGACTGATCCAGTTTCTTTGCACGTGTTGTCACATTCCCTGATCCAAGTGCCTTTGCAATCTGTTCTGCTGATACCGAATACATCATCTGATCCAGCATAATATCTGTCGCACCGGCAATACAATTCTGCTTATCATAATCATATTTTGCACCGGTTCCCTCTTCCGCTGTCTCATGTTTTTTCTCATGAAGCTTCTCAATCTGGGACACATGTTCATCGAGTTCTTTCACATAAGCCTCAACTTTTTCCAGTCTCTGTGACTCATCCGTCACACCATAAAGATTCAGAACCGGAATCTTCACTCCACCGGATACACGTACTGCATACTGGTCCTTTGCATTATTACCGGTATACTGAACATACAATGCTCCACCGCCCTCTGCCGAAAGACTCTGCAGTTTCGGAATGGTTACTTCATTACGTCCCACTTTCAGGTTTGCAACTTCTGTTTTCACTGTGCTAGACTCTGCATGATACTGTGTCGCAATCAGTTTCAAAGAAGTATTAGAACCTGTCTTTAAGGAATTATGTCCTACATAAATCACAACCTGCTCTCCTGCATAAGCAGAAACACCAAGTGGCTGCCATGCATTCAATCCGCTAAATCCAAGATGTCCATCCTTTGCTGCTGTAATCTGTGAAGAAATCGGAATCGTATCTCCAAGGGAAGTATCTAAAAGCCCTTTGGCATTATCGAGTTCCTTCTGAATGGATTCTCTCTCCGGATGGTACTCACCACTCTTCTCATCCTTTGTATCCAGTCTCTTCTGGAGTGCTTCGATCTCTTTCTCTGTCACATCTGCTTTTAACTGCGTATGCAGATCATCCGCATACAGCGCCAGTACATCATCTTCGAGACTGTCATAATAATAGAAGTTTACTTCCGCAATGACAATATTTCGATAATTTCCATATCGTGTAAATCCGATACGAACCATGTCTGATTTAATTGGACTTGCCAGCTTCATCACATAATATTTTCTGCCGTTGGCATCTGTTTTCTGTAATACACTTGCAATATCTGCTCTTGACTCTTTCTGATGTGTCTCATCATAATAATAGAAAGAACCGCCGGTATAACTTCCAACATCTTCTACCTCTGCAAAAGCAATGTAGTTCATTTCATACTGTTTATCAAACGTAAAATAGATTCCCTTGCCTCGTGCAGGATATGCACCACCTTCATCCCAGTCTCCAACCTGGTAATAGGAACCAAAATCATCATCCACCACACCAAGCGCACTGTCTGAACTGTCTGCATCGAGCGGACTGTCCACCATCTTACCTCTTGGATGTCTAACCGATACGATATGCTGTGTCACCTTACCGGTTCCATTGGATTCATTAAGCAGTTTATACTTCGGCATAATCGCCGGTTTGATAAAGGTTGTCGTTGCCTCTGATGTCAGTGACGGATCACTTTCTCCAAGTTCATTTACTCCGGTCACATACAGCTGATATGTTGTCTTATCCTTCAGTCCGGTAATCTCATAAGAAGTCTTTGTGACTGCCTCACTCTTCTCGTATTGATCCGTTCCTTTTTCCCGATAATATACCAGATAACTCTCTGTGTCTTCCATCTCTTTCCAGGAAACCTGAATCTTCTGATATCCTCCGGTTGCTTTGACATAATCCGGTGCATCCGGACGCCCTTCCAGCTTCGGAACCGCCTGTATCGTTTCTCCATAACCACTCTTCCAGTTTCCGTTGGTTGCCTGTACTCGTACATTGTACTTTTCACGATTTACCAGTTCTTCGTTCTGGAACAAAGATACCTTCAAGGTGTTCGTCGCAGTACGAATCACTTCGGTTGCTCCATCGTAGCTGATTTCCACCTCATAACCTGTCACATTCTTACTCTTATCCCAGGTCAGTGTAAAACTCTTGTTGGCTCCCTTTGCAGCCAGATTCTGCGGAATATCCATCTCCGGTTCCGGAATACGGTTCTCGCAGTCATTTAAAAATTCAACTTTGGAAATGTCTACCAGATTGTTGTTTCCTTTTGCTCCTGTCACTCGGATGATCACACGTTTCACTGCAATCTGTCCACCCAGATTGATGCGTAAGGTCTCCTCTGCACTCTGAACAGCAATCTCTGACTGATTCTTTGCAGCTTTAGCCGCCGGAGAAACCACTTTGCCATTCTCAATCACATAAGTCTCTTCCCCGTCTTTTGTCTGCAGTACAATCTCGCCATCCTGAATTCCATTGGCTCCTGTCGTAATTGCAATCTCCTCCATCGGCACATACTCGCCTGCCGCTTCCTGCACCTGATTCTGCAAAGCAATTCCAACCTCAATCGGATGTTCTTTGGAGATTGCCTCCCCATCCGCATTCACCAGTGTGACGGTTCCACTCTCTGATAACAGACTTTGTAAGTCTCCTTCCACCTTCGTGTTTGCATTCGCCTGAACAGATACCGCCTCGGCTGCTACACGGCTGGTAAAAGATGCCTGTGTGTGGATTCCACTCTGCATCTGCTTCCAGCTGGTTGTATAATACTGCAGATCTACGATATCCACCTTGCCGTCTCCATTGAGATCCGCCCATGTAGCCGTCCCAATTCCTGACGCTGCATCTAAAATGGCATCCTTATCCTGTTCGGTAAGGCTTCCGTCTCCATCCGCATCACCAATGAGTATCACTCCCGGATGTACCGAATCCTCCTGATAGGTCACATTCTCAAGACTAAGCACCCCGGTATCAATCTCGGCACTCTTTATCACTCCCTGAACTGCCACCTCCTGGGTATAGGTTGCAAATCCATCCGCTGTAACCTGAATCTTGTAAGTTCCGTTTGACAGATTGTCAAATGAAACCTCTTTTTGAGTCTCTTCTGGATTCAAGGTAAGAGTCTGTGTCTCATTCTTTCCCTGTGCCTCCAAAGATACGGATACCTGAAATTCTACGCTTCTCTCTAATGGAATGGCATTGCCGATTGTAAGTTCGAGACCGCCCTTTCCATCTTCCGGTGCATAGAGATCTTCCCACTTTACTTCTTTTTGTGTATCCTTACTTTCTTTTGTTGCTGTTGATTCTTTTGTTTCTGTTGTTTCTTTTGTTTCTGTTGTTTCTGTTGTTTTCTTTGTTTCTTTTGACTCCTGTGTCTCATTCTTCACATTCCCGTTGCCGTTGTGTGTTTCATTCGACACCTTTGCGCTGCTTGAATCTTTCTCTTTTGTCTGCTCTTGAGCAGATGTAGAAGCCTTTGCCTCTCCTGCCTGCTGTTCCCCCGACTCCGTGACTGGAACCGTGGCGGATTCTGACTGAAGTTCTGTATCTTCTTTGGTCTGCCCGACCACTTTCCCTGCCAAAGACTGACCTGAATCGTCATAGCCTGCGCTTACATCCGCCGCCTGTACAGGAACTGCATTCTGCAATAATAACCCTGCAATCAGCAGCCATGCTGTCATTCGTTTCATGCCCTACTCTCCTTTTCTTCTGTTTCTTCATCTATGAACTTGACCTCTACTTGTACATTGAACATAAAGTTCACTGTCTCTACGCTGATTTCCTTGCTCATCTTCTCAAACATCTCATACGAGATACGCTTATACTCCACCAGCGGGTCACGCTGGGCATAAGACTGCAAACCGATGCTCTGCCTTAAAAGTTCCATCGCATCTACATGCTCCATCCATCGTTTATCAATATTCTGTAGCAAAATGAACCGCTCCAGTTCTCTTGCCGCCTCGGGCGACGGAAACTCCTTACATTTCTCATCATACCTCTGCTGGACTTCCTCTGTCATTTTCCGAAGCGTCTCCTCATCTGCCTCATAACTATAATCAATCGAAGTGCGAATCATATTTCGGATGACCTTGAGCATGTCCTCTCCATTAAGAACCCGGTTTCGTTGCTCATAGATAAATTCCCTCTGCTCGCTCAATACCTGGTCGTATTCCATCAGCTTCTTACGTTCCTCAAAATGTCTCGACTCGACTCGCTTTTGTGCCGAGAGCATTGCGTCACTAAGCATCTTATGTTCTAACATCTCTCCGTATTTTACACCCATTGTCTCGAGTATCTGCTTCATTCGCTCCGAACCAAACAGCCGAAACAGATTGTCCTCCAAAGAAATGTAAAATCGGGATTTGCCGGGGTCTCCCTGTCTCCCTGAACGACCTCGAAGCTGATCATCAATTCGCCTGGAATCATGTCTCTCACTTCCAATTACACTTAACCCCCCGGCGGCTCTTGCCTCCTCATCCAGTTTGATATCGGTTCCTCGTCCTGCCATATTGGTGGCAATGGTAACGGCACCATGTCGTCCGGCTTTTGCGATAATCTCCGCCTCGAGTTCATGATATTTGGCATTTAATACATGATGTGGAATCTGCTTCTTTGCCAGCATCTGGCTTAATTCTTCGCTGGTATCGATTGTGATTGTTCCCACCAGCACAGGCTGACCCTTCGCATGCGCCTCTTCCACCGCCTGGACAATTGCCTCCATCTTCTCCTGTTTCGTCTTGTAGACCGCATCCTCCAGATCCTTTCGGATGACCGGACGATTCGTTGGCACCTGTACAATATCCAGACCGTAGATTTCACGAAATTCCTGCTCTTCCGTCTGCGCTGTACCGGTCATGCCACCCTTCTTATCAAACAGATTAAAGAAACTCTGATAGGTGATGGATGCCAGAGTCTTACTCTCCTCCTGAATCGGCACCCCTTCTTTGGCTTCAATCGCCTGATGAAGCCCTTCCGAAAATCGCCTGCCCGGCATGATTCGTCCAGTAAATTCATCGACTAACAAAACCTCATCCTCTTTTACCACATAATCTCTGTCCCGAAACATCAGATTTCTTGCCCGAAGCGCCACAATTATCAAATGCTGGATCTCAAAATTCTCTACATCTGCAAAATTATCAATCCCAAAAAACGCTTCAATCTTTTCTACCCCCTGCGCAGTCAGAAGGATCTGCTTTTCCTTCTCATTGATTACAAAATCTCCGTCCTCCTCCTGCGTCATACCGGATAATATGTCAAGCTTGCTCAACTCTTTTATGTCCTTGCCACGTTCCATCTGGGATGCCAGTTCATTGCACTGTTCATAGATTTTTGTGGATTCCTTTGCTGGCGCCGATATAATCAGCGGAGTCCTTGCCTCATCAATCAACACCGAGTCAATCTCATCAATCACCGCATAGTGCAGTCCCCGAAGCACCCGCTGTGATTTCTGTATCGCCATGTTATCCCTAAGATAATCAAATCCCAACTCACTGTTGGTCACATAAGTAATATCACAGCTATAAGCAGCCTTTCGTTCCTCGGGTGACATATCATTTAATACCACTCCGACCCGCAGACCTAAAAATTCGTGAATCGGTTCCACCAGTTCTTTGTCTCGCTTCGCCAGATAATCATTGACCGTCACGATATGTACGCCCTTTCCCTCCAATGCGTTTAAGTAAGCAGGCAGAGTGGACACCAGCGTCTTACCCTCTCCGGTACACATCTGGGCAATTCGACCCTGATGCAGGATGATTCCGCCCAGAATCTGAACCCGATAATGCTCCATGCCACACACACGTCTGGACACTTCCCTCACTGTGGCAAATGCCTCCACAAGCAAATCATCGAGAGATTCTCCCTTCTGATGTCGCCTCCGATATTCCTCTGTCTTGCCTCGCAGTTCCTCATCGGTCAGCGACTGCATCTGTTCCTTAAGTGCCTCCACCTGGTCTGCAATGGGTTCCAGACGTTTCAATTCTCTGTCACTATGCGTACCAAATATTTTTTGCAATACATTCATAATCTTTCTCCAAAACAATTCCTGTGATGTCAAGCGGATGTTCACCATCCGCTTTGCTACTTGCTTCATTCCATAAAAAAAAGAAGAGCAGATTGTTTTTTAACACTCCGGTCTTCTTTCTTTCGACAATTGCTGTCATACATTTTCCGGCAGCTTTATCTAATTATTTGATTGACATAGATAGGATGCCCGGTTCAAAAGGTACTTTTCTGTTCCAAGCACATCCCGATCCTGAACCATCTTTAGAAATTCCAGACAATCCCTGATATTGAGTGGTTCACAAATCAGATATCCCTGAAGGAAATCACATCCCATCTCTATCATTTCCAGTGCCTGTTGTCTTGTCTCGATTCCCTCTGCGGTCGTCTTCACATCATGATCGATTGTAAAATTCAACATCGCCTGTACCAGAGGTTTCGCCATCTTCTTGACATGCATCCCCCAGACCAGTTCCTTATCGATCTTGATACTCTGGAAACTGCAATTAACCAGACGAACCAGATTCGAATGTCCCTTTCCAAAATCATCCATAGAAAACATGATTCCCTGCTTCTGCAACACATCCACCGTCTCAATAACCTTATCAATCTTTACATTGTGCCCCATCTCCGTCAGTTCAAACCAGATCTGCGAATTTGCAATTTCATACTGCTTCATCAACGAACAGATTCTCTCTACAATATCTGGCTCCTCACACGTAATCGGCGACAGATTGACATTTACCCTTTGAATCCCCAGTGCCTCAAATTTATGAAACGACTTACAGACCTGCTCTAAGATCCATAAATCCAGATAAGAAACCCATTCATCCTCTTCGGCATCCTGTACCACCAATTCCGGATTGAGATATCCACCCTTTCCATCGTGAACACGCAACAATGCTTCCATTGATATAATTCGTTTCTTTTTTACATTATAAATCGGCTGAAAGTAACATTCCATTCCTTTTTGTCTAATTTCTTCCCAGGTAAATTCTTTCTGTCGTTTCATGCAAAATCCCCCAATATTTCTGATTTTGTTTTATTCTGCTGTGTGTTGTCCTATTCGAATCAGTCCTATCACTGTTCCTTTTATATTCTGTTGTTTCGTTGCTCCTAAAATACGGCTGTCCAGTGAGACTCCCCGATGATCTCCAAGATAAAAATATTCCCCTTCCGGCACAACATACGGAAATGTTACGGTATCGTAGTCCGTCATCTGATTCCCATAGCGTACCTCCGGCTCTTCAATCTGCTCTCCGTTGCGTGTCAGGTACCCTCTCTCATTTACCTCAATCATATCGCCGGGTTTCCCGACGATCCTCTTGACATACAATCCATCCAGTCTCGAATCAACGATGACTACATCTCCATACTGAAGTTCCCGGTGCACACCCCGGCGATAGAGCAGTAAATCCCCGGAACAAAAAGCCGGACGCATGGAATCTCCCTGCACAGTGCAGATTCCATACATCCGATAGAGCAGTCCCCAGATACATAATACCCAGAGAAAGAGACCGATGATCATCTTTCTTCTCCGCTTCCTTGCCCGAAGCTTCATCAATTCAATTGATACTTCATAATCCTGTGTTTTCATTTTTTCGGTTCTGGTCTCACTTTCTCTTTGTCACTTTCTGACAGGCTTCTTTCTGTCTGCTATCATCCTGCTGATCTGTGATTTGATATCTGTAATGGTATGATTTTGTTTCCTGTACGGTGCAGGCTTTTTCTCCTGATGGTTCCCATACTGCATACTCTGACCAAGCACCGCCGTCATCTCCTGCATCTGCTCTAACAGCCGGTCATACTGCTGCTGCAGCTGATTCTGCATCTCCTTTGCCTGTGCACATTCCATCTGAAGCTTCTGATTCTGCTCCAGAAGCTGGCTCATCTCCTTTTGCTTCTCTTCCTCACATTGCTGTAAGACATCCTTAAGATACAAAAGAATCTGCTCCTTATCGTATCCCAGCAGAGATATTTTGATATTTTCCAAATCATTTGCAATATCTGTCATTGTAATCTAATCTTACCTCTTCTCTATTGCTCTTTTTCCACTTCCGGAAACTTTTTAAGCCGATCCGAAAGTTTCTTTTCCTTATATACTAACAGCGCATAGAGAACCACTCCCAGTACAATACAAAGAATCCATAATGGAAAATCCACTTTACAGTGCTGCTTGATCAGCTGGAAAAAAACCGACAGAAGAATGATTGCCAGCGGAATCACACAAACCAGTTCCACAATCCTGTTGATTTTCTGCAATCGTCTTATTTCTTTCAAACGCTCCATACGTCAACCTCCCTTTTTTGTTCTAAAACGCCTCTGCTTTCCTTATTCTCTGGAAAGCAGAAGCGTTTCCTGTCATCTGACAACCTTAATTTATTCTGATTTAATCATTCTGATCTGAACCTTCTCCACTCTGATTTTCGAGTTCATCCAGCTCATCATTGTGCTTTTTAATCTCGATCAGACGTCTGCCTGTTAAGATTAACATCAACAGCATTGCCAGGATCTCAATCCAGTGGAAAGAACAATCTTTGAATCCAAATTCTTTCACTTCGTTATCGGACGGATAAACGATGGTTCCATCTACAAGAACAATGGTTCCTGCCGGCACTTCAATCGCCTTGCCATCTTCCCCTGTTACGATACCACCATCTGGCAGATAGACACTTCCATCTTCACGAATCTCGGAACGGTCTTTTCCTTTCTTACTCAGAGACGGTTCCACCGTTACATCATCTGCACTGTCGAGCTTACCATCCGGACCTGGAAGAATGATTCCCTTCTTTGTTCCATCCGGAACTGTAATCGTTCCATCCGGTTCTACGGTTGCTCCCTCCGGCAGAGTTACTTTTACATCTCCCTTATCCGGATTGCTCGGAATAATCATCTCACCACCATCCGGCAGATCTACGGTTCCGTCCTTGCTGATGGTTGAATTGTTCTTACCATCCGAATCCAGACTCGGTTTTAAGATAATATCATCTTCTGTTCCCAGCTCTTTGTCTTTGCCAGGTAATGTAATCTCTGTCTGCTGATTGCCTTCCGGTAATTCGATCGTTCCATCCGGTTTGACTACAGTGCCTTCTGGTACTTTAATGGAAATATCTCCTTTGCCCGGAATCGTCGGACGAATCACAGTACCACCATCCGGCAGATCTACATTGCCATCCTTGTCAATGGAACTGTTATTGTTGCCATTGGAATCCTTGTCTGGTTTGACTGTGACATCATCCTTGGTGCCGGTCTTGTCATCCGGTCCTGGTACCACATATTCATCCTTTGTTGTCTTATCTGGTTCCTTATCTTTGTCGGTGTCTTTGGTTGTGTCTTTTTTCGTATCTTTATCGGTCTTTGGTTTTGTTGTGCTGGTATTTGTAACTCCACCACTGTTATTTCCCTTATTATTATTATTATTATTATTATTGCCGGAATTATTGTTACCGGAATTGTTGTTATTGCCGTTATTATTATTGTTGTTATTGCCGTTATTATTATTGTTGTTATTGCCGTTGTTATTATTGTTGTTGTTGTTATTGCCGTTGTTATTATTGTTGTTGTTGTTATTGTTATTGTTATTATTATTGTTATTGTTGTTGTTATTGCCGTTGTTATTGTTGTTATTATCGTCTTTTTTATTGTCGTCTGTCTTTTCTTTCAGCATTACGACATGAATTGTAAAATCCTGTTTGTCTGTAATCACTCCAAGATTTCTTTCCATCGCCTGATAAACTCCCTGCTTTGGAATTCTTACCGTATAGCGAATTGGATTCGGATAAATACGGAACAATAACTGTCCATTCTCATCTGTCATATAACGCTCAGTACCATTTACATTCGGTCCGTGCAGCGCATCTCCTCCTTCGTTTGAAGTCAGTGTCAGATAAATATTCGGCAATGGATTATTATTCTCGTCTACAACTTTAATAACGATGGTAAGCCATCCCGTATAATCTCCCGGTTTATCATACTCTTCAATTCCGACAATCGTACTTGAAGAATCCCCATTTATCGGAGGCCAGGTATCATCCGCTGCGTATGTTATGGATGGCAGTTGCATCGTAGTACAAAGTACACCGACACCTGCCACAACCAGTATCTTCTTTATTCTATGATTTTTCTCTCCCATCTCCTGCAACTCCCATTCTGTTTTCTTCCTTCGTCTGGATGATAAAGCTTAATTCTGTACTGTGAGCATAATCTGTGTTCCGACAGAACCAACTTCGTTTTCCTTTTTGTCATAAGCCGTAAAGGTTGCGACACACACATATTCCCCTTTTGGCAGGTTTTTACTCAGTTTTTTCTTCTGCACATAACTGCCCGGATCGATCAGACCAGTCTTCATGATTTCTTCCCCTACATGGTCCTTTGCTCCGTCATCATCACTGGCTCCGATTACTTCAATGGATACTATGAAACTATAACGGTTTCCCTGTACATTCTCAATCTGGATATTCCCCTTCGCTTTTCCATTCTTATAGATTGGGGTCGGGTTAATCGACACATTCAATCGTCCCTCTGCAACAATCTGATTCAGACGATTTTGTATTTCCTCCTCGGTCATGTTAGGTAAGAATCCAAGTTTCGCATCCAGCTCTTTTTGCAGGTGCTCTGCATGTTGATTCTTAAGGATCCGATACCCATATCCGAGTCCAATTGCCAGTAACAGTAACAGCAAAAGCAATAACAGCCATTTTTTCTTCTTTTTCTTTTTTTCCGGCTGCTGTTCTTCTGCTTCCTGTGCTCCAATGTTGTCTTCTTTCTTCTGTTCTTCTAACTCACTCACCGCTTTTTAATTCCTCGTTTTCTATCATCTTCTTTTCTCTTCTTCAATAATGGTGTATCTTTACTTTACCGTTACCTCTAACGTCATTGCTGTAGAGCCGATTTCCTCCATCGTCTCCGGATTAAAAGCATGAAAGATTCCCATTCCATTGTAGGTTCCGGCTTTTAAGGATACGCCTTTTTCCAGGTCCCCCTCTTCTATGTAGAACCCCTGCTTGATGATTCCCGACTTATAAATCAGTTCTGTGTTTTCTGTATCTTTTTCGTCCGGGTAAATATATACCTCTACCTGCATATAATAATTGTTCGCCGGAACGTTCTCAATCGCAACACTGATTTTTTTATCTTTCACTACCGGTGAAGGATTCATGGATACATTGAATCGCCCCTTTTCGATAATGCGATTCAGCTCTGCCTGAATATCTCTCTTCGACTTACCAGGTAAGAATCCTTCCAATGCATTACGGTCCAGGTCATACTGACTCTTTGGCTGCATATTCTTCCAGATAAGGTAACCGCCGCCGACTGCACCAATCAACAGAAACAGAAGCAATAATAAGAGTAACAGCCATTTTTTCTTTTTCTTCTCTTTCGGCTGCTGCTCTTCTGTCTGTTCTGAAGCGTCTGTCTTATTTTCTATTTCGTCCATTAAAAAAAACTCTTCTCCTCTCTCAGATTCAAAGCAACTTCTTCAGAAACTGTTCCAAATCTTCTTTTCTTTGGTCTCTTTTTTCTTTGGATTAGTTTGCTTTGTAGAACACCTTGCCCACTAACAGGCAAGGCATTCTACAAAACCGGCTAAGCCGATTTCGCCCTCTTATATAAAATATAAGAAGATTTAATTTGTTTTTGTTTCACCACCAACTATGACAACAGGATTGCCATCCTTATCCGGCCCCTTATAGCTCCAGCCACCAATGACATTTCCGTTATCATTTAATACACTTACTGTGTAATACAAACGAAATTGAGCAGTCGCCCTCTTTGTTGTAACCTTGTAAGACTGAGAAACATTCCCAGAGAGTGATATATTGGTTAAGTCTTTTCCAATAACGCTGTATACAAAGGTTTCATTGGTTTTATCATATTTACAAAAAGCGTTATTTTTAGCTGTTAAATCCACTATTGTCAGTTTGTCTGAGTTTCCTAATTCTCCTAATTTAACTAAATTTCCTACAGTTCCAAATTTTTTTAAGTCCACTTCACCTACGACAAGACTCATTATTTTCTCGCCGGAACCGGCTTGGGTGAGCTTATTAATCTCTTCTTCTGTTCCCAGCTTCCATTGTCCACCCTTAACGGACGAAACCGCCAGTCCTGTAACTGCTAACTTCTTTTCTTTATTCTCCGCCGTGTTCTTGATGTCATAATTTGATGGTGTAAAAACCGTGTTCTTACCTTTTTCTTCTACGATTGCCAGCGTACAGTATAAAGGAACCTCATAACTCACAGTTGAGTTCTTCACTTCCGTCACACCTAAATTTACCTTTGTTTTTCCATTCCCATCATCTGCGGCTTTTACCGAAAATGTAGGAAACAATAAAACTGTTGCAAGTGCAAACGTGACCATTTTTCTAGTCACACCTGGCAACCGTCTATTTTTTTTATGATTCGCCACGTTTGTTCTCCTTTAGTAAAACTTCAAGCAGGTAAGAAAATTCCTACAAGAGGAACTTTCTTGCGCTTTCACTGGTTAGAATATTATTCTAAACCAGCTGCTTTCTTATCATCACCTGCGTATGTGAATCCGATGATATCGCCATTTGTTACCAGACCGCCATTACCGGTGCCATCACCATTGTCAGGTTTATCAGCTTTACCATCTGCTGTTGCTGTAATAGCACCTACTACATATGTAACTTTAAACTGTGATGCTGCTTTTGCATTAGTACGAGCTTGCGCTAAAACAGTTCCGCTAATATTGATTCCCTTGTCTTTATTTACAAGTTTTTTTACTTCATCGTCTGATTTAAGATCACCATTAGGATGTTTTAAATTTGCATAAGCGTTACTAAGCTTTCCACCGTCTTTAGCAATTACTTTGTATTTTGTATTCTCAGCAAATGCATTTTCCTCTCCATTTGTAATATCAGCTGCTACTTTTTCATTTACAGCTTTACCTTTTGTTTCTGGCATAACAAGATTTCCGATAAGTAATTTAACATCTTTTTCGGCTTTTGGATCGTCTTTAACTGTACTCCATGTAGCTTTATCTAATTTTTCAATCCGCATGTCAGTTACAACAATACCTCTTTTACCACTATTTTTAATATCGTATGTATCTGGTGTTGCAAGATCTGCGCTTTCACCGATAGCTGCTGTTGTTACATACAGTGGTACTTCAAAAGAGATATTGAGTTGTGGCTTATCATCCGGACCCTTTATTACGTCGTCTTTGCTTACCTCTGTAATACCAATTGTTGTATGCGCATCTTCTTTCCACTTTTCATCTGTCTGACTTGGTGTTTCATTTGTCTGTGGTTTGGCGAGTACTGGTACAACAACCTGTGATGCCATTGCCGTGCCTAACACAAGGCTTGTAAGTAATCTTTTTTTGTTCATCATGTTTTTCTCCTTTTCTTGTGCATTCTTTATTTGAATGTTGTAATATATATAGTGAAGCATCCTGCTTAACTACCATTAATTTAATTGTTTCGGCGTAGATTCACTATTTAACGGTCAAGTTCAAATCGGCAGATGCTTCCCCCAGCGTATCTCCATTTTCCGGGTCGACTGCTGTTGCAGTTGCCAGAAGTTTATATGTGCCAGGTTCCAGAGTTTTTTCCAGTTCGCCAGTCAGCTCCTGGTCTCCCGGAACAAGTTCTTTACTCTGATAAATCTCTGTGCCGTCTTCCATCGTAATAATCACTTTCATATTATAAGTGTTCTCCACGCTGTTTGTGATGCACCAGTCAGCGCTCTGCTGTGCATCGGCTCCTTTTCCCTCTACGGTTGGAGCGGTATTGATTTGTATACGGAATCCGCTTTTATCTGTCTCGTCTTGAAGCTGTGCGCGAATCTCTTCTTTTGTGAGTGCGTCATTTGAACCTTTCTTTGCATTTCGGTCAAATATGTTTTTCCCCCCCATGGCTGCCAGGAGTACGATTATCAGTGCTATGACTGCAACCACAATCCCTTTTTTCCTATCCCATTTGTTGAAAAACTTCATGTTGTGTGTTCCTTTCTCCGACATTCCATCCGGTCTTGCTGGTGTTTCTTGTTTGTCTGAATCGGTCTTAAAATCAGCTGGTTCTCCGGAGTGTAATTACAGACGGACTGCTGAACACGTTGGAGCACATTCAGCATCTTTGTCCGTCCGAGAGGATGTTACGGATTCATTGTGAAATGATAGCTCATCTCATAAGAAATCCATGTGTTTGGAACATTGATGCTTTCGACATTATATGCCGCATCAAATGTGAAACCGATAGTTCTGTCGGCATTTGGTTTCGCCTCTATTATACCAAGTTTCAACGGATAAGTCACTAGTAATTTTACATTTTTTTCCACAAAACTACTATTTTTATTAATTTTAGACAACGGTGACAGGAATAATGAGATTTCATTTGGTTCAAATGTATCTGTTTTCTCTTTACGTGACAATGTCAGGGTTGCATTTGGTGTTTTTTCGGTAAATCCGTTCACCTCTGCAGTTACTTTACTGGTTCCATCATTATAATCCTGTGTTGTTTTCTGTACACGAACACCATTCTCAATAATGACATTATCTCTTCTTAGAAAAAGTTTATAATAAGAAAAGATAACCGCAAGATTGTTCATCTGTATTTTATTATTCGACAAATATTCTTTACAATTTTTCTCTTCTTTTATATATTTGTATCATAGTTTGGAATATTTTTTCAATAAAATGGCACTCATTTTTTCACAAATTTTTCATATTTTTTCAAGTGAAAATCTTCTCGGTTTCGATTCGAGTTTCGACTTTTTCTGTAGGTTGCAAATGCTCTGTACAAGATAAAAAAAGAGGACGGTTGCCCGTCCCCTTTTCAATCTTCATAATGTCCTTTGCACGAAACGATATAGATTATCTCTTCTTTCTCATAGTAAACAATTCTGTTGGTATCATTAATACGTCTGCTCCACATACCGCTTAGATTTGCCTTTAACGGTTCGGGTTTCCCGATCCCCTCAAAAGTGCTTCTCTGAATATCCTTGATAAGTGCGTT
>JAIIAN010000238.1 GCA_022717655.1 Bacillota bacterium
GCGCTGTGCCGCCACTTCCCGCAGCATCCGCCGGGTAGCCTCAGCCGCAGGGCCCGCCGCTTTCAGGTCAGCAGAGCCTTTTTCAGTCCCATCAGACTCCACCGACATGCCAAGGGCCCCACTATTAGGGGGGCTGTCAGCGCTCACGCGCTGACTGAGGGGTTCCGGTTCCCGCGCCAGCTCCTCCCGGCGCTGGTGTTCCTTCAGCGCCTGCTCGTATTCGTCCTGAGCGGCATACCGCTCCACGTTTCCCCGCAGGCTGGAATCTCCCGCGTTCATCCTGGAAAGCCCTGTGCCCACAGCGCCGCCCAGTGCACCGGACGCGCCGCCGGAAAGGCCGCTTTCCAGCGCTTCGAGGAAGGTCTCTTTCTTCAAAAGGGTGTCGGCTGCCTCGCTGTCGCCCAGTGCTGCATCAATAGCCTTGTCGGCGTAGGTCTCCACAAAGGCCTGCATGGCATTGTCAACGCCGCCGGAGATGGCGTTTGCAATGGCCGGGTACTTCTGTGTCAGTTCTGCGCTGCCCACCAGACCACGTACCGCATCGGCCAGCTTTCCGGCCAGCGTGTCCTTTGCATAGTCCGAACCCATGGTCTTTGCAAGGTCTGCCACGCCCACCGAGTTGATGGCCCACCCGGCCCCGAACTTCAGGCCGGACTTCACCAGTGCTTTCTCCGGGCTTTCTCCCTTTTCATCACTGGCTGCCATACTGTCACCGGCACCCTGAGCGCTCAGCACCGGCAGCACCAGCGCCGGGTTGATGCTTCCCAGCACAAGGTTTTCCGCTGCGCTGGTGGCCGCACCGTGCCAGAACCGTGCCGTATCGCTTTCACCGGCCATTGCATCTGCAAGGTCTCGTTCACCCTCTTTGTGGGTGTCCCGGCCCCATTCATAAACGCCCTTCAGGGGATTCGATTCATCCGTTGCCTTATCAAATGTGTCACCGGATGCAATGCGCTCGTGGGCTTTCTGAACGAGTGCCGGGTCATATCCGGCCTGTTCCAACTGTTTGTCCGTGTACCGTCCGCTCTGGATGCGCCGGATCATCTGTTCTTCCGCACTGGCCACCATTGCCTGCGGCAGAGCACCCGCATCCATGACCACACCGCCGACAACATTTTTCGGGACACTCTTCACCGTGCCGCCCAGCCGCCGGGCTGCAATTTCCAGCGGATTCAGGTTGCCGTATGCCGTCATATAATTCCGGGCACGGTTGATCTCCGTCTGGGTATAACCCATCTTCAGCAGTTCCGCATCCGTCCGCTCCCGGGTCTGCATCGGGGCTACACCTGCGCCGGTTCCGTTCCAGTCCACCTCAGCCGCATTGTCCGGCAGTTCTACCGGTACTTTCTCCGTCACCAGCTTTGCCAGTTTCTTGTTCCGGTCAGAGCTGTCCTTCCAGTTGTTCACTCCGGCATAAAGGTCAGAGTTCATTACAGTTCCGCCGGTTCCGCCCTGTTCCTCCGCAAAGCCCATGTTGTTCCTTGTCCGGTAATCCTCCAGCGCCGTGGAATACAGGTCGGTGCCCGTCTGTCGGCTCGTTGCTTCCTGCTGTTTTTGTGCACGCAGGGCAGCAGCGCTGCCCTTTGCCCAGCTTGTTCCCGTACTGCCAAGGTCTAACGGGTTGCGACTGTCAGCGCTCTTGCGCTGACTGAGGGGTTCTGCCCCGCCCGCTGCTGTTGCCATCCCAGTCTTTTCCTGCCGCTCTTTTTCATTGCGGTTCCGCAGCGCAGCAGCACTTCCCGATTTCCATGCCATCCTGTTTCCTCCTTAAAATCCAGCGTTCTGCATTGCCCTGTCGATCACATCGTCCGATGCACCCAGATTCATCAGCCGACTGGCGATGGTATTTGCATCCATTCCCTGTTCCTTCCACCCCTTTGCATAGCTCAGGGCGTTGCTGTACGGCATTCCGGTACTCTTACCCGTGCTCCCTCCCGTGGTTCCCCCGGGCAGGGCCCACTTGTTCGGATTCGCCAGCGGGGCGATCAGCCCGCTGCCAGTTCCGGTCGCTGCTGTTGTGCCCGTGTCACCGTCCGGCAGCATTCCGGCGCTGGCCAGAATGTTCGCATAGACGCTCTTGGTCGGGTCATCATCCTTCAGGCTCTGATACTTACCCAGCGCCGTCAGCAGTTGGCTGTTTGTCCACCCGCTTCCGCTCTTGCTGGAGCCGCCGGAACTTCTCGAACTTCTGCTGCTCTTCGTAGCTGCCGCCTTTGCCAGCTGGGTCGCCAGCTGACGGTTTGCAATGGTGCCATAGGAACCGGCTGCATTGCTGTCCAGCCCGTACATCTTCAGCAGGTTGGCCGCTGCTTCCTGATTTCCGCTTGCCACCAGAGAAGCCGCGGTGCTCAGAACACCTGCCTGATCGTCCCGGGTCACCGGTGCGCCGTTGTAGCTGGCAAAAGCGTTTGCGTTCAGGCCGTACCGGTTCAGCACGTCGCTGGCCGCATCCCCGGCTCCCTGGGTGTACAGGTTGAACGCCTGCTGGTAAGCACTCAGGGCATCGCTCTGGTCGGTGCGTTTCTTGTTGTACTCCCACTGTTCCCGGGCAAAGTCATTCTCCCACTGCTGCTGCGTGTACCCCTTGTACCCATCGTAGGCCGTCAGGGCCGCCGAGCCGATGTTCTTTACCGTGTTCCAGAGGTTGTTCCAGTAGTTGTCGTTCTCGTTCCGGGCCTGTTCGCTCTGGTTGGCCAGGAAATTCTGCCACGCCGTGTAGTTGGCAAAGTTGCTGCCGTAGGCACTGCGGTCCAGCGCCTCGGTGTTGGCCATGCCGGAAAGGGCACTCAGCAGGTCGTTCTGCTGGTTCTGGTATTCGCTCAGTGCCTGGCCTCTCAGGCCGGGTACCGCATTGTCAATGCCGCTCAGCGCCTGCTGCTGGCCCTGCTTTGCCACGCTGTCGGCGTAGCTGCTGCCATACCCGCCCGCCAGCATCGCCGCGTTGGCCTGGGCGTTCTCCGCACTGGCGGCAGCATTGGCCTGGGCCTGGGCGCGGTACTGCTGGTAGGCTTTGCTGCCGGTGTCCCAGTCGAACCCGCTGCCGATCTGCCCGGTCAGGCTGTCCATTGCGTCCTTGTTCCGGCTCACATAGTCCGCCGGGCGATTGGCATTCCATTCCCGCTCTTCCTGTTCCGCCTGGTTCTTTCTCCGTAAGGTATCAAATAACATGTCGTTCTCCTTTTCTTCTGCCACACACCGGTCTTCAGATCACGGCAAACGCTTTCAGCACCCACGGCAGCAGCTGTGCGCCGACCTGCAAAACGTTCCCCCAGAAGTTGGTGTTGTTCGCATCCTTCTTCTGGTTGGCCCCCACCGCGTTGGCATATTCGGTCTGGGCACTGTTCAGCTGACCATAGTAATTGTTCAGGCGGGTGTTGTAAGCATCCTGCGCCAGCTTTTCCTGCTGCTGCAAAGAGCTCAGCCGGTTGCTCAGATCACTCTTCTTGGTGGCATATTCGTTGTAGGCCTGGCTGTATAAGCTGTCTGCCACGTCCGAAAGCCCGTTCATGGTGCTCTGGTAGGCCGTCTGCCCGCTGGAAGTGCCCCAGCTGTTGCCGTAGCCGCCGCTGCGGGCCGAAGCGTTGGCGGCAGCGTTCTCGCTGGCCAGCTCCGCACCCCGGGTGTACTGGTTCTTGTACTGCTGGTAAGCTGCGTCCTTGGTGTAGTCGTAAGAAAAGCCGTCCCGGTTCATCTTGTCCAGCCGGCTCTGCGTGCCGCTGATCTGGCTGCCGTACTCGCTCTGATACTCCCCGGGCTTCTGTCCTTTGATGTAATCCAGATTGTTCTTTGCCGTGGTCACCCGGTCATTGCTCTGGGCGTACTGGTAGCTGTTGGAATCGTTCTTTCTGGTTCCAAACACGCCGGTGCCCGCATTCTTTTCGCTGTTGCCGGTAATGCCGTCATACACATCCCCTATCATCAGCCCCACATTGTGGCCCGGGATCAGGTACTCCCACCATTCTCCTCTTGCCATCTTCTCACTGTCTCCTTTCGTTTACTCCACCTTCAGCCCCATGGCCACCAGCTTGTCCCGCATGGTGTCGCTGAAGTTCGTCTCGTCCAGGTTCTGCATCATGTA
>JAIIAN010000239.1 GCA_022717655.1 Bacillota bacterium
GTTCTGAATAACAGCCAGCCAAATATCACACGTGCAATGAACTGTTTGGAACACGAACTCAACTGCACATTATTTGTCCGGACAAACCGTGGAGTCTGTTTAACACCAGAAGGCGAACGACTCTTTACAAGAGTTTCTGCTGCCATGACTCAGCTTCAACTGGCAGAAGAAGAACTCTCTGACAGTGTTGGATTAGAGCATGGCAGTATTTCCATCGGTGCAAGTGAAACCGCACTGAATATTTATTTACTGGAACATCTAAAAAAATTTCATATTGCTTATCCCGGCGTTCGCTTAAAAATCTGTAACCACTCTACTCCACAAGCTATTCGCTCGGTACGAAGCGGTGAGATTGATTTTGCGATTGTCACAACTCCAACTCAGCTTGACGCACCATTAAAAGAGTTAAAACTAAAATCTTTTCAGGAAATTTTAATCGGAGGGAAAACATTTACCTCCCTTGCCATTCAAAAATTTTTTCTGAAAGACCTGATAAAATATCCTTTTATTTGTCTTGGCTTAGAAACAGCCACCTATCATTTTTACTATAACCTGTTTCTTTCCCATGGAATCGAACTGATTCCCGATACAGAAGCTGCAACAACTGACCAGATTCTTCCATTGGTAAAAAATGAACTGGGACTTGCTTTTCTGCCGGAAGAGATGGCAAAAGAAGCACTTCAAAAACAGGATATTGTTCAGATTCCTCTAAAAGATAAGATTCCGAAACGTCATGTATGTATGGTATATGATTCTAAACGACCAATGAGTATCGCTGCACAGAAATTAAAAAAGATTCTTCTTGAAGAAAAAAAAGATGAATCCCTCACACAAAACCAAATTTAGTTTTTCCTGCACAAAAAAAGCCATAGTGTTAATCACACTACAGCTTTTTTTACATTATTGATTTACATGGAAATTAATCCAAACGCATTTGCCACTGAACTGATCAAAATAATTGCCGCAAAAATCGGACATAAATATTTAATCATAAAACGGAAAATCTGTTTTCTCTTAAATGGATGCCCCTCTTGTACCACTTCTTCTTCAATTTTATCGACTCCTACCACTCTTGATATCAACAGACAGGTAGCAATCGCTGCAATCGGCATCATAACAGAGTTTGTCAGGAAATCAAAGAAATCCAAAAACTGCATTCCAATGATTTTAACACCGGCAAGCGGACCATAGCCAAGACAAGATAATGTACCAAGTAAAATCATAATCGCACCCATTACAACTGTGGATTTTTTACGAGTCCAGTGTAATTCATCTTCAAAAGTTGACACTGCACTTTCTGTTAACGCAATAGAACTTGTGATTGCCGCAAACAATACTAACAGGAAGAATAAAATTCCAACCGCAGTTCCGAATCCCATGTTTGCAAATACTTTTGGAATGGTAATAAACATCAGTGCCGGACCGGCATTTAAGGTATCTGCATTTCCACCGGAGAAAGCAAATACTGCCGGAATAATCATAAGACCTGCCATGATTGCAATTGCAGTATCAAAAATTTCTACATTTTTGGTTGATTCCTCAATCGAAGTATCTTTCTTCATATAAGAACCAAACGTTACTAAAATACCCATCGCAATTGACAAAGAATAAAACATCTGTCCCATTGCAGATACTACTGTCATCCAGGAAAAGTTCTTAAAGTTCGGTACTAAGAAATATTTTACACCTTCAATTGCTCCTGGTCTTGTCACAGAATAAATTGCAATAATAATTGATAATACAACCAGAATCGGCATCATAAACTTAGATACCCGCTCAATTCCGTTACGCACACCTGCATAAATAATTCCAAGCGTAGCAAGGGTAAAGATTAAGAAACAGATTTCTGTTGATAATCCATTTGAAATAAAGCTGGAAAAATAATCATCGGAAGCCAGATTCTTGGACTGTCCTCCTATATATCCCACCAGATATTTAATAACCCATCCTCCGATAACGGAATAATATGGTACAATCAGAATCGGAATAATTGCATTAATCCATCCTCCAACTGCCAATCCCTTTGACTTTCCAAAGTGCTCAAACGCACCAACGGGACTTTTTCTTGTCATACGTCCTAAAGAACTCTCTGCCATAATCATGGTATAACCAAACGTCAATGCCAGTATGATGTAGACCAGTAAAAAGATTCCTCCGCCATATTTTGCTGCCAGGTATGGAAATCGCCAAATATTTCCAAGACCTACTGAAGCACCGGCTGCTGACAATACAAAACCGAGTTTTCCAGAAAAGGTACTTCTTTTCTTGTTTTTGTCCATAGAAATGTTCTCCTTCTTTTTTAAATATACCTCTTAGTGTAGCATAGGCATGGCAAAAAAGCAATCATAAGGACCAGAGGTTTTTGCCGTCAAATATTTATATTTCCTAAACCGCAATCTCACTGACGCTTTTATCCCCTACCTCATTTTCATTTTAATCCCATGTTTTCTCCGAAATTCTCCAATCGTCTCCAATCCCGAATCGGACACCGGACGAATCCATTTTCCCGAATAAAGATGAATCTGCATAAGAATATAGCGGACCGGTTCATCAATATAACAAAACAGAAAAACCAGAAGAAACGGTGCATGGAAATAGAAATTAGAAAGATATACAAATGGAAGAACCATCACATACATAAATGTAATTTCCAAAATAGACCCAAATGCCGCATCTCCTGCGGAACGATAGGTGTCGTTTTGTGTCCAGTTTCCCATACGGATCACTGCAGCAACACCATAAATAACCAACATTCCTGCTCCGATTCGATAAGCCTCTCCGGAAAGTCCAAGGGTATGAAGCAGCGGTTTGTGTATCAGATTTAAAGTAATACAAACTACTCCAATGATTCCACTGCAAAGATAAACCAAACGTTTCGCCCGCTGATAGGCAAGTTCGTGATTTCCTGCGCCAACTTCTTTTCCAACCAGAATCGAAGCCGCATTGGAAAATCCGGTAAAAAATGCAATAATTAATCCTTCTAATGTACGAAAAACAGCAACCGCAGCAATCGCTTCTTCCGTTTGTCTGCCAAGCACTACATTTACAAGCATATTTCCAACTCCGATAAATAATTCATTGCATATAATCGGAAAACATTTTTGCACGTATCGTTTAACAGAAATACTGGTCCAGCGGAAATGCTTTGACACCTCAAGTACAAATGGAATTTTCTTATAAAGAATAAATCCAATTAAAATCAGCAGATTGACGATTCCTGCCATAACGGTTCCAATTGCAGCACCTACTGCTCCCATTTTTGGAAATCCGAATTTTCCGAAAATAAACAGATAATTAAAAAAACAGTTAGAAATTACAGAAGCAATTCCACCATAAAGCGGAATCTTAACCTGTTCAATGGAACGTAAAAGTGCACTCATTGCCATGGCAAGCACCTGCAAGGGATAAGCAAATCCAACAATTCTAAGATAAGAAATTCCAATTTTTTGGATTTCCGGCTTATCCGTATAAACACCCATAACAAATTCCGGTGCTCCGATCGCAAGGCAGGCAAATATCAATCCAACACTCAGCATAAAAACAAGCGTAATTCCATAAGAACGGGTAATTCCATCATAGTCTTTTGCTCCCCAGTACTGCGAGAAAAATAACATTCCGCCTCCGATAAATCCCCAGTAACATGCAAGCATCAGACTGGAAAACTGAGCACAAAGACCAACTGCTCCAAGTGCTTTCTCACCAATCGATGCAAGCATAATCGTATCCACCATACTTCCCGTTGTGGTGAGAAGATTTTGAAGTGCAACTGGAATTGCGATAATTGCAAGATGTCTTAAAAAGTAACTCCAGTCAAACTCTTTTTGATTCATAATTATAAAAAACCTCCCAAATAAAATTCAAATCAACTCATTATAGCAATGCAAAGAAATCCTGTATATAGTCGAAATGGGGAAATAAAAAAGGATTTTTCGTCGTTTTGAACGCAGTAGCAAAGCGGATTACGAATGTCTGCTTTACAGATAGACTTGAAGCAAAAAAACAGAGAGAACCTTTTAACCGGCACTCTCTGTTTTTGACTCTCTTGTCATTTAATAAATAAATTCAGG
>JAIIAN010000240.1 GCA_022717655.1 Bacillota bacterium
GGGAAAATACATGACGGTCAGTGAACTGAAAACGGAGGTGTTTGGCATCATGCAGGCTTTTAACCGGCATATCCCGGCAGAAGAGCAGTTACGTCGCTACGGTGAAGTCCGCAACCAGAATGGCAGCGAATCTCAGCAGAAACTGACGCAGGATGCCCTGACGGAACTGTTGAACCGCTACTGGTTTCTGAGACATGGAGATGCAGGTAAGAAAACGATAAATAATAAACAGGATAACCAGATTAATATCTGACAGATTTTATTGCCATTATTTATCCAGAAGCGATGATGCCATTAATGCAAAATGACATCTGAATCGATCACAGTTTGGCCCAATCTGTGATCAAATAGAACAGAATACGCAGATGATAAAGCGGCTTTCCTGCGAAGATTCACAACGTCATCTGGCAGAATATAGGTGAGAGTTGCAGGTTGATGCGTACAAAGTTTACGATGCGTTGTATGAAACTGGCCGGGTGAAAGATGTCATCCGTACGGTGCGCGCCAGACTAAACAGGCATCATGATGGAAAAGTCGGCATCATTCACAGGCATGTTTGTCAGAATGGTAGCGTCCGCGGGTTTTGATTACACCAGTTTTAAAGCTCATGCGAGGAAGTCGCTGATGCCAGTTGCATACTATGGGTTTGGCTCTGAAGAGGCCCTGAAGACGGTAAAAAGCGTTTTCTCAATAACGCGCTGGAAATTACTACAGCCAGGTTGCTTTGTTGTTGTACGCTGAATGCGGTGAAAGCTGCTATCAGTAAAATTACCCGCATGGATAAAAAATAAGCCAGAACGGGAAGAACCATACGTTGAAACAGATTCTGGATAATGCCGTAATTTCTGACGGATTGAATGATATTTTTACTCGGGTTGCTCTGGATAAACCGAATATTGGCTTGAACTTTCAGATGAATTTTTTCAGCAAGATATGTCATATTGAGACTTGGCGAAAGAACTGCTGGCAAAACTGATTAGGTCTCTATTCCAGTACAAAAAATGTAGAGCAGGAGAAGAAGTATTCAGAATGTCTTCAGGCGGTGTTGATTAAATACAACAACCGGGCTATGGAGACAGCGCAGATGACTGAAGTATCGGAGGGTTTTCAGCCTGTTATGGTGCGTGATGATGTGCCTGCTTTGAATATTGACAAGATCACTTTCTATGAGGCACTGCAGAAAACGAAAGCGTCGTTTGGGCGTCGGGGGAAAAGTAATGGCAGAAGTCACCCTGAAGTTGAGGTAATCAACTACTGTTAGCTGGCAGCTGCATGAGAGTGTGGTGGGAGATTGTATATCTTGGTTAGTCAGAGTCTACGTCGGAATAAGTATGAGTAAATTTTAAGACGGGCGGAAGTTATTTTTAATTACTGGGCTATGTAATAAATGCAGATTCCTGTCAGAAACATGTTATAAGGAAATAGTAATATGGCCAAAATGATTCCGGCATTTGGACCTATTGATAATAATAGCTATGGAGAAAAAACGGTCTATACACTGTTAAAAGAAGGTCTGTCCGATGATTTCACAGTGATTCATAGTCTCCCGTGGTTAAGTGCGGCGACACGAAATTTAGGGATGAAACTACCTCCGAGTGGAGAAATAGATTTTCTTGTTCTCCATCCTGTATATGGTGTTTTGGCGTTAGAGGTAAAGAGTGGAATATATCGCGTAGAAGGTACTGTTTTTGTACATATAAAAACAAAAAAACGTGCAGATATAGTGAAGCAAACACGTAACAATGTCCATGGTTTAGCCCGTTGGTTAGGGGGAGCAACAACGTTACGGTTGCGTATTGGTTATGGTTTTATTTTTCCTGATAGTTATTTCGATGATAAAATTACAAATGCAGCAATGGTAGATGTGTCTGTTAAACCATTCAGGAGAATATTTGTTGATAAAAGCCAACTCCCAGAAATTGCAAAGCATACTATTGATATAATGCAATACTGGAAATATGCATTGGGAAATAATGAGTTGGGGTATGAACGATCTCAACTAATAATAAAATCTGTATGTCCTGAGTTTGATGGTACTCCTGACTGGGGAATCCGTATTATTTATGATAATAAATTATGGTTAAGGCTTACAAATGAACAAATCAAGGTCATTGAACTTCTGTCAGAATATCAAAGATTTGTTGTAACCGGGTGGCCTGGAACAGGAAAAACTCTGATTGGAATTGAGTTTGCACGGCGGCTTGTTAAAGACCAAAAAAAGGTTTTATTTATTACTTTCAATAACCTTCTTTCAGAATATATTCGACAACAAACTCCGGAGTCATTATGCGACGTTTTTACCTGGCACAAACTTTGTCATCAGGCTCGAAACAAATTATCCCTGTCACCCGAGTCTCCGACAGGTTGGTTTGAATCAGGGTGCTGCGAAGATTTGCTTAGTGCATTAAATAAAAATAAACTAAGAGATTATGATGCTTTAATCATTGATGAAGCACAGGCGTTACATTCTTCGTGGCTGGAGACTTTATCTTGTTGGTTCGAAAATAAGAAGATTATCGCATTTTGTGATGAAACTCAAAGATTTTCCTTTGAAAAAGGAACAAGTTACGCTGAGCTTCAGCGAATAACAAATTCCCAATTTTCTTTTAACTTATCTGTTGTGTTAAGATGTCCTAGAGCCGTTACTGATTATTTAATAGCTGTCAGCCCTGCCTCATACCAAATTACTTCCCCTAGGAATAACGAACCGGACACGTTAAAAGAATTAGTTGTTACAGATCCACTTTCCACATTGCTTAATGAAATTTTTCAATTAAAAGAAAGTTCTGTACTGCCTGATGAGATTACTGTCCTTGTTCCTACAGATTTAGTGAAAAATTCCCTCCGGAATGAGATGAGAACTTTGGGGGTGAATATTGAAACAGTATCTCGTTTTCGAGGTATGGAATCATCTGTCGTGATTACATTGTATTCCGAAAGCATGGAGGATGCACAGTTATTTTGTGCTTATTCAAGAGCTACAACTGCTTTTATTGCCATTTACGATTCGGAGAAATTAGCGTGGAGAGAAAAAAATAACTTTTTGCATAAACTGGTTAACAGAAAGGAGGTTCAGAGAGCAATTAATGAAGCAAAGCATAACTCTTCCTCCAGTGTTCTTATGGCCAGTTTTTTCCGAGAAGGAGAGTTGAAACTCAGTACTGTAAAATTAGCATGGTCGAAGCACTTTTCTTCTTGGCTTATTGAATTTGATGAAAGAAATTCTCCAGAAGAAATGTGGATTGATTATTTGTATTCCTATTTTTCTTACCCGATTATATACTGGTTCAGAGATTCATGTAGAGCTGTTAATTACATAAAAAATAAACAATTTGAATTAAATGAATTAGGTTCAGGTATGCATCTGGTAATAAAAAACTGTAGCACATGTAAAAAGATGTTGCCTTTTTATTTTGATGATAATTGTTTGCTGTGTAATAAAAGGAATGAAGAGTCGTCACCAACCAGAGATGAAATTAATAAAATTCGCGAGTTTGATGTAACAATATCCCGGGATAATCTTAATTCAGTTACTCAACGATTGTTACCCACACCATTAGTTGCGGTAAGAGCCCGAAGAATTGCATTTGAAAACCCATATAGAAATAAAGTACTAAGTGAATCATTACCTGCTGGAAAGCTTCTTTACAGAAGTGCGTTAGCTTTTATACAGGCTTTGATTGCATTAGTCCCATCAAAGAAAATACTGGACTTGGATAAGATAACAGATGCTCTGCGTAGGCGGTATGTTCATCTTGAGCAATTAGAACGTACCGAATTAAGAAATGCTTTAGCCTGTGCATTGTCAACTTGTTATAATAGAAACTATCTCATTAAAGTTGCAAAAGGGAAATATTTACCTGTTGACGACAAGGAACTACTTCCTTGCGATAGTTCAGTTAATAAGTCATGGTGATTTCCGGGGGAAAGAATGGCTGTCAAAAAACAGGATAGCAACAATGAACCATGGGGGAAAAATGGGGCAGTTGCCTGTACACAAAACGTTGGTGGTAACTGTTTCAGGAAGAGGATTTCAGCCC
>JAIIAN010000241.1 GCA_022717655.1 Bacillota bacterium
TATATAATGATAATTATCTACAATCTATTGCCTCTTATCAGCAAAAACAGACTTAAAAAGGAGATGTACATAATTGACTACAGGAGAACGAATAAAAGATGTTAGAAATCAACTTGGAATAAGTCAAGTTGATTTTGCTGACAAAATTAATGTTTCTAAGCAAACATTATATAAGTACGAAAACAATATAGTTGCAAATATTCCTTTCAATAGAATAGAAGCTATTGCTCAACTAGCTATTGTTTCCCCTGCCTACTTGATGGGTTGGACAAATGAACAACTTACTTCTACAAATCAAGATAAAGTTATCACATATCATTTAAAGGAGTGTGATTATATGTCTGATGTAAAAGAAAGAATCTTTGGTGCTGTCACAATCATGAGTGAAAAGGATGCCGAGAAAATTTGGGAATTAATTCAAGCTACTTTTGTTTTAGGCAACGCAGAGGAAGTTCCAGCCGAACCAGAAGAAATTGAAGCATTGGACGCTTATCAAAATGAGAACCCAGAATATCAACCTTGCTATACTCGTGAGGAAATGTTAAGGGAACTTGGCTTGGAGAAATAAATTAGGAACGAATAATTCCAAAGGAGATTACATTATGAAAATGGGTATTCGTAAACCAAACTACAAAAGCCGAATCCGTGCCAGAACGACCGGAAAGATGAAACGAAAGATAAAAAAAGCAACCATTCCAGGATATGGAAAAAAGGGAACTGGATGGGTAAAGAATCCAAAGAAAGCAGCTTACAACAAGGTCTATAACAAAACTACGATAAGTACTTCATCCCTTATGTCAAATTCACGCAAGAAAACTAAAAAGCCAACTCGCTCATCGGTTCGTCCTGTAACTAAAAACAGACAGCCATCTTCTGCTGAGTATTCTACAAGTGCTTCATTTATTCTTTTTCTTGCTATTTTGACTACTATAGTTGGTTTTACTACATATCCAATTTTGTTATTATTAGCTGTTTTCTTCTTTATTCTTGCTTTTACAATGAAACGTCAATCTCAATCTGTCTCTCTTGCAGATAATGAATCCTCACTTACTGATGAACCTGCAGTTTCTAATTCTACTAATAATTTTTTAGATGCTCCAGACGCTTCTGAGAAAAAAATTGAAGCATACTACCAAACTCTTCAAACAATCGAAGAAACCTGGTCTGTTCTTTTAAAGGAAAATGCTTTTACAACAGCTAAGGGAGACGATTACATCAAATTGTGCCGTCAAAATATCAATGAATTGGATGAACTTTTAAAAATTACAAACCGTCCTGCTCCTCCACTTATTCCGGCATACAAAAGACTTGCTATGCTTTATGAAAAACGGCGCAATTATGAAGAAGCCATCTTGATATGTCAAGAAGCTATCAATAAAGGCATTACTGGCGATGGTACTAAAGGTGGTATGGAAGGACGCATCGAGCGTTTAAAAAGCAAGCAAAGCAAATACTTTTAATTGAGGGGGAAATCATGGACTTCAAAGAAGAACTAAAGAATCATGTTAAACGAATCGAGAACACAAAAGATACACTTCAAACCGAGGAAGCAACTAAAATGGCTCTTATCTTACCATTTTTCCAGTTGCTCGGATATGACGTATTTAATACTGCAGAGTTCTGTCCAGAATATACTGCCGATATCGGAATCAAAAAAGGTGAAAAGGTAGACTATGCTATCTTAGTGGCAGGAGAGCCTGTTATCTTAGTTGAAGCAAAAGCTGCTAACAAAAAGTTAGATAATCATAAATCTCAACTTTTTCGCTACTTCGTTTCAACATCTGCTAAGTTTGCAATCCTTACAAATGGCATTGAATACCGTTTTTACAGTGATTTGGATGAACCAAACAAAATGGATAAAGACCCATTTTTAACTGTCAACTTATTGAATCTCAAAGATGCACAGATATCACAATTAAGCAAATTTCAGAAAAGTAATTTTAGCATTTCAGATATCTTAGACAGTGCATCCTTGCTTAAATATGTCAATATCTTCAAAGATTATATTGACCGACAGTTTCAAGAGCCAGCAGATGAGTTTGTCAAACTCCTGCTGCAACCGGTTTACAAGGGCGTCAAGACACAAAATGTTATTGAACGTTTCCGTCCTGTCGTGACTAAAGCAATGACTGAGTATCTAACTGAAACACTGAATGAAAAGTTACAGGCAGCACTTGAGACAACTGCAACAACATCAGCAAACGATATCAATGCACTAAAGACAAACGAGCACTGGGAGATTCTAAACATCGTAAAAGAAATCTTACAGAATGTAATAGATGTAAGAAAAATAAGTCTCAAATATACAAGTGCTTATATCGCTGTCCTCTATGAAAAGAACACTAGAAAGTGGATTTGCAGAATCACACTCTCTTCTGCTCAACAGAATCTAATTATACCAGACGAGAATAAAAATGAACTTCGTTTTTCTATCAATGATATCTCTGATTTGTATAATTACTCAGAACAAATTATTGAATCAGCAAGACGATATCTATTTGTTGAAATTCCTGTTGAAAAGCAAGAAGAGCAAAAAGAAGTTTTAAAAACTCGTTGGGGCAACTATGAAATGCCTGAGCATTATCAAGTTTGTTTTACAAGAGGACCTCGTACTGATTTAAAGAAAATTAATTAAAAGAAAAACCGACTCCTGCGCCAACAGAAGCCGGTTCACCATCCGAAGATGTTACCTAATTCACCAAATTTATTGTATCATCTCCGGAGCAGTCACGCAAGCAGAACACTTGTTCCAAGCTGGCTGTTATTTTTGTACCCATTTTTAGAAAGGATGATGATATATGGGAAAAAGAAGTTCAATACTAAAAAGATTATCACTAGGTTGGGATGCAGAAAAAGCATTAACCTTTCCTGTTAGGAAAGGTGGTGATGCAGTATGAGTCGTCGGAATCCTAACGGCTACGGCTGTGTAACTAAGTTAAAAGGAAACAGGTCAAGACCATGGTGTGTCAAAGTTACAATCTACGATGAGGAAGGACATGCTAAACAAGTTCCTGTCGGATACGCAGAAACAGAAGAAAAAGCGAATATCTTACTTGCAGAATATAATAATAATCCCTGGAACATTGATAGAGAAAAAGTGACTCTTGCAATATTGTATCAGCGTTGGTGCAAACTAAAACTTCCAAAGCTCGGTGAATCAAATCAAGCTTCATTGCGTTCCGCTTTTAAGCATTGTTCGAAATACTATGGTGTTAAATATCGTTCTCTCCGTTCTTATCAGATGCAGGACTGCATCGATAATTGTGGATGCGGTTATGCAACACAGGCTACAATAAAAAGCCTGTGGGGGCATCTTGATAGATTTGCTTTTGAAATTGACATCATTAATAAAATGTATTCTCAATTAACTACTGCTCCACCTATACCAGAAACGAAAAAGACACCTTTTACATCAGAACAAATTGACGCACTCTGGGAAATCAAAGACGAACCGTGGGTAAATACAGTACTCATTTTTATTTATACCGGCTTCAGATTGCAAGAACTTTTGAAAATGAAAACGGAGCAGGTTAATGCAGATGAATGGTATTTCCAAGCAGGAATCAAAAGTGCAGCAGGAAAGGAGCGTATCGTTCCGGTGCATGAAAGAATAAAACCTTTCATAGAAGATTTGATTGAGCAAAGAAACGAATATCTGATTACATACAATGGTAAAAAATTCAGCCAGTCAAATTATTATAAATGTTGGAATGAAGTTATGAGAAAAATTAATGCCGATAAAACAGTTCATGAGGCAAGACACACTTTTGAAACGAACTTAGATAATGCAAAAGGAAATAGAAAATGTATTGATATGCTAATGGGGCATAAGTCAAAAGACGTCGGAAACAGAGTATACAATCATAAGACAATTCAACAGTTGCGTGACACAATATCTTTATTAAAATAATGATTTTAGACTGAACCAGTAACAAATTAGAAACAAAAATCCCTTGAAATGCTGTAAAATCAAGTATTTCAAGGGATTATGTATTTATTATAACATGGAATTTATTATTTGTGTCATAATTC
>JAIIAN010000242.1 GCA_022717655.1 Bacillota bacterium
TCTATCGGTCAGCGTATCGGATGGTCGCAGCAAGTGTAACGGTAGTTGGCGTTGCGATTATTCCTTTTTTAAATGTTATTATCAAAGATGCAGACGGAATCGAGCATATTCGGCTCATTTATAGCATTTATCTGTTCAATACGGTGACATCTTATCTGCTGACGTATAAAACGACTCTTCTGAGTGCGGATCAACGTGAGTACATCATAACCAATATTAACACTGTGATTCAGGTGGCAACGTCTGTTTTGCAAATCACAGTACTTCTGATTTATAAGAATTTTATTGTTTATCTTCTGATTGGAGCACTTGTCCAGTTTGTTGGAAAAGCTGTTCAGAATTATGCTACCGGAAGATATTACCCCTACATCCGAGAAAAAAATAATGAACAGCTTCCGGAAGAGGATAAAAAGATCATTTATACCAAAATCAAAGGAATGATGGTGCATAAACTGGGAGATGTGGCAATCAATCAGACGGACAGTATCATCACATCCGCATTTGTGAACATTACGTCGGTTGGTCTTGTGTCCAATTTTACGTTGATCATAAGTTTTGTAAATAGTATGATCAGTTCCTTTTTCAGTGCTGCGGTGGCGGGGCTTGGAAACATTGTGGCAACAGAAACACCGGAAAAGCGCCAAGCGATTTATAAAAAATACGACTATCTCGCATTTATGTTTTATGGGTGGAGTGCAATTTGTTTGTACTGCCTGTTGGCACCTTTTGTGACAATTTGGATCGGTCCACAAATGCTTGTAGATAAGGCAACAATAGTTCTGCTTTGTGTAAATTACTATTTTGCCGGATTACGTGTTCCTTTGGGAAATATCAAAAGCGCCGCAGGCATATATGAGCAAGACTGGTGGTGTCCGATTGTACAATCTGTCATCAATATTGTTGTTTCAGTGGTTGGAGCAATTATGTGGGGACTGAAAGGTGTATACGTAGGAACGCTTGTCAGCAGCCTTGTTCCGAATCTAGTGCGGCCATATATGGTCTATAAATATGTGTTTTTTACAAGTTCAAAAGAGTATTATCAGAACTATGTCAAACGTGTATGTCTAATTTTTCTGATTGCTGTTGGTATGGAGCTTTTCATTCAGAAGCTGCCTGTGCAAAATGATATTATTCGCTTTATAGTAATATTTGTGGTAGCAGTGATAATGCCCGCAGCGATACTTGTTTTTGCTACGAAAAACTCAGAAGAATTTGCGTATGTTAAAACGATGCTGCAAAAAGCTGCAGTGAAAATAAAAAGCAAGGTGTTTGCAAAATGAAAAAACTGGTCTCGATAATTTCCCCCTGCTACAATGGCGCAAAATACTTATCACCCTTTCTGGAATCGGTTTTGTCACAGACATACCGACCGCTGGAATTGATTTTTGTCGATGATGCTTCTACGGATAATACGGTAGAACTCGTAGAGAGCTATCGAAAAAAATTTTGTCAGGCGGATATTGTGTTGAAATTGTTGCGACAGACGGTCAATCAAGGACAAGCAGCAGCAATCAACCGTGGATTAAAAGATGTAAGCGGCGAGTACCTTATGTGGATAGACTCAGACGATATTATGCTTCCCACGAATACGGAAGAAAAAGTGCAATTTCTGGAACAACATCCGGAATGCGGATTTGTTTTGGCACAAGGGGAAATCGTAGAGGCAGGGCAACTAGACCATGTGAAGGGAATCATGAAACGTGAAAAACCGGCAGAAAAAGATGATCTCTTCAGTGATTTGATCTATGAAAATAATGTCGTTTTTGGCCCGGGCACAATTATGACACGAATGAGCGCACTTCGTGAGGCAATTCCAACCGGACAGATTTTTGAAAGCAGAGAAGGACAGAATTGGCAACTGATGCTTCCGCTTGCCTATAACTTTAAAGCAGGTTATATCGAGAAACCATTGTTCAAGTGTGTGGAACATTTTGATAGCCATTCCAGAACCAAGAGAACGTGTGAACAGCTGATCAACCGACAAAAAAACTTTCAAATTCTGCTGACAGAAACTGTCGATACAATTAGGCAAATGCCGGAGGATGAAAAGTGCTCATGGAAAGAAAGAATCCAGATAAAATGCACAAGAAGTATGTTTATTGCAGCAGTACGAGGTGGGAAACAAAAGCTCATTATTCAGTATGGAAAAAAACTGCGTGAATTGGGAGAAAAACCACTTTGTATCGTGTGGGAAAAACTAGAAGAGAAAGTGAGGGGACATCTTGCGTAAACATATTGATTTGGAAGAATGGAGTACGTGTTGCGGCTGTTCAGCTTGTGCTCAGGCATGCCCCAAAGGGTGCATTACCATGCAGGCAGATGGTGAAGGATTTTTATATCCCGTAATTGACGAAACTACGTGTATTGCGTGTGGCGCATGTGAGCATGTCTGTCCGATAAAAAATACTTTGCCGGAACCGACAGGAGAACCAGATGCCTATGCGGCATACAGCAAAAACACGGAGCAACGCTTGGAGAGCTCCTCAGGGGGTGTTTTTTCACTGCTGGCAGAAGAGATTCTGCAAAATAGTGGAGTTGTATTCGGTGCTGCAATGAGTGAGGACTGCCGCAAGGCGCAGCATATTGCGGTGGAGCGACAAGAAGATTTGTGGAAGCTGCGTGGAAGTAAGTACCTGCAGAGCGAGATTGGAAGCACATACCGGCAGGCAGAAAATGCATTGAAACAGGGACGTAGAGTATTGTTTTCTGGAACGCCTTGTGAAATCGAAGGACTGCACAGATATCTCCGAAGGGAATACGAAAACCTGCTGTGTGTGGATTTGATCTGCCACGGTGTACCAAGTGCCAAATTATGGGAGAAGTATGTTTCCTATCGAGAAAATTGCGCAGGCGCTGCTGCGCAGCGAACTTTTTTCAGACATAAAAAATATGGCTGGAAAAAGTTCGCTGTATTGTTTGAATTTGCAAACAATACAGCGTACGAACAAGTCCTATCCAAGGACTTGTTCATGCAGATGTTCTTGCAGAACCTCTGCTTAAGGCCATCTTGTTACGATTGTGCATTTAAAAAGAAGAATCGTGTCAGCGATATTACCCTTGCAGATTTCTGGGGCTGCGACAGTGTGTGCCCAGAATTGGATGATGATAAGGGCTTATCTCTTGTACTGTGTCATTCCATTATGGGAAGAATAGTTTTCAAGGCGATAGAGGAAAAAATTGTGATGGAACCAGTTTCCTTGGAGAAGGCACTGTACGGAAATCCATCGCTGGTGAAGTCCTGCAAAAAACCGGAGCAGAGGGATGCATTCATGATGCAGATGGATTCTCTCATGATTCCGCAGTTGGCACAAGGATACCTGAAGAAGCCATCGCTGAGTTCATACATAAAGCAGCTGATTCCTATGCCGCTGAAAAGAACGCTGAAACGATTTTTGAAGGGGTGATTTCTCACTCCATCTCTAGGAAGATAACGTATAGCAACTCTGTCTATTTAGGATATGTGCACAAATGTCTAAAAAATCTGGTGAATGTTGGCGATTTCAAACAACAAATTTGGCCATGCTAAAGCATGGCATGCCGTCCCAATATGCTACCTCTCCGTGGTGAGCAGCAGGCAACGGAATTTTATTCCGGCTAAAACACATAATCGTCAATTCACTCTTAGAATAGGTAAAATGTAATGGGAAAATATTTTGGAACCGACGGCTTCCGTGGCGAGGCCGGTGTAAACCTGACCGCCGACCACGCCTACAAGGTGGGCCGTTTTCTGGGCTGGTATTATAATGCACTGCGGGAGCGCAGCGGCAACAACGAGCCTGCCCGCATCGTCATTGGCAAGGACACCCGCCGCAGCTCGTACATGTTCGAGTACAGCCTGGTGGCGGGCCTGACCGCTTCCGGCGCAGATGCCTACCTGCTCCACGTCACCACCACCCCCAGTGTGGCCTACATTGCCCGCGTGGATGATTTTGACTGCGGCATTATGATCTCTGCCAGCCATAACCCGTTCTACGACAACGGCATCAAGCTGATCGA
>JAIIAN010000243.1 GCA_022717655.1 Bacillota bacterium
TGTCTTTAGCTTGATCAAGCACTTGAAAATAAATAGGCTTGTTACGAAAATATTTCTTATAGTGATCACCACTTGTATCGTTGTACGGATTAAGTTCTTTGAAATGTTGGTAATAGTAAGAACGCAAGTACTTATTTAAGTACTCAGAGAACACGTGACTGGACACAAATGCCGGAATTTTACGAGAAATTAAGAGGGCTAATACATCGTTATATTCAGCAGAAACAGTCTCCGTATCACCTGGAACAGGCATCCAATATACAAGAAAGTTGTTATCTAAAAATACAGGTTTTGTTGATGAAATTGTCTCATCGATAAGAATGTTCTTGACGGTAGGGACGATTTCATTTGTATTAGAAATCATAATCAGTCACCTATTACATTTCACGATTCTTTTTCTTGGCATTATCAAGCACATCGTGGATACGGTTGTATTGCTTGGCTGTAACAGTGCCTTTTTTTACTGAAATTAACGTATTTAATTCGTCTTCAGTAGCTACGGAATACAATGTACCGATTGACTCATTCAAGAATGCCGTAATTAAAGTGGTTATTCGACCAAAATCCAATTCTGACTTGATTCCTGACTTAATGTTCGTAACGAGTAGATTATGAAGTTTTAGGGCGTCAGGTGATGTCACAGCAACTGGCTTTCCTATTACTTCCATAACATCAATAAGTTTAGTTTCCATGATTATAGTCTCCTTAAAAAAGAGTTTCTTTTGTGTAAAACTCAGTTGGTTTTAAATCTGAAATTTTGTGGTCAAAAACAATTCGAATAAAGGTACCTGGAAATGGGAATTTTAATATCTTTTGCTCTATTGTACCGTTTGAATATACTACAACAAGACCTTTACCTGAAATAATTGTTAAATTTCCTTTGTCTCGCAAATCATCAACGACCGTTGATAATCCAAGACCGCGAGCATGCGCTTTATTTTTGGATGAGTTACCTGGCTGTAATGCCCACACTATTTTTGCGGCTGGTGAGTCGTCTGCTTCGAATGAATTGACCGTTACGGGAATGGTCATGCCTATATCGGCGATTGCTAGTCGAAATTCATCTTTTTTAGGGAATAATTGCCCAGACATAATCACTTTTGTACTTCGAGAATGATCTGATGTGTTTCGTACAATTTCAAACACTTGTCCAGTAAAATCGGCAGCATCGGCAATTGTCTCAAAATTCGCTTGCCATCCAGGGTGATTGAATAATTCAGTTCCTAAGTATTTTAAAACGGCGTTAACGTCGTCGTCTGAAAAGATTTCTTCCTTTTGAGAAAATTCAATCACTTCATATTTCACTGTCGTATGAAAATTATCTGGCAGTCTAGGTATTTCTGGTAGGTAGTGGTGCAAAAGATTGTTTCGTTGCAACATGTTAACTACTTTACTATTGTTTGCAGAAATATGAATATTCACATTGGGGTTAATTGAGATGATGTGTTCGAAAAGCGCACCGATGAACGAAGACATTTCAGCATCAATCCAAGTAGAATCATTGAAGTCGAATGTAACTTTAGTTGTAAGCGGGCTAATATGATCCACGGATTGCAAAATATCGTTTAAGACGGTCTCCTCAATCACCACTGTTTTAGGAAATTTGATTGTGATATTAGAAAGAAATTCTAGCATTTGAACGTTCACATTTGTGCTTTTAACGTCGATCCCCTCACCGGACGTATTATGTATCCCGCAGAGCGGGTGGTATGCATTTTGATTAAAGACTACCAACCTTCCCAACCAGCCGGCAGGTCAAATGCAAATTCAATGAAGTCGTAACCAAGTTGTGTCACTGCATAATCTGTTTTGATGTTAGTTTTTTGATTATTCAAAGCGGTTTCTGATTCGATAGTTGTTTCCATCAGTCCGTATGAAACAAGAACTTGAATAGCTGCATCTGCAAATTCAGAAATCTTGTCATTTAAGTCATACCAATCATCCGAATCCAATCGCCCGCTCTTTAGTTTCATCATCTCAAGCACAGGGGCAGGAACATTGTTTAAGACAAAGGTGAAATAGTCGGCTTTATCCCAATCGAAATCATCATCGGACAATATGACGTTTTTTAGTGATGTTACATAATGTTCTGTCTTGTTTGAGTTTTTGGGTAATTGACCGTCACTTAGCAAAGTAGAAAAAACAATGACTGCTTCTTCTGGTTTAGTTTCTATTTGATTTAAAGTTGCTTCAACTTCGTTGAGTCTTTTATCCAGTTCGGTTAACAACTTCTGTAATTTTCGTTCACGTACACTTGATTCTGTTGCGTTAAGAAACGTTTTGATGGCAGCAAATCCAGGAATTAATTCCAAAGCAGAAGCCGTTGCTCCAGATATTAAATCTTTATTCGTAATATCTGATAATTTAAAATCATCCATAACGGAGAGACCTCCTTTTCTTGATTAAAGATTCAGCGTATGTATCCCGCCAACCAAAGCGGGTAGGGTATTAACCCAAAATGTCAGCCTTTTTCTTGTCAAAATCTTCTTGTGTGATGATTCCGTCATCAAGAAGTGACTTTAGCTCACGCAAATCAGAAAGTCCCGCAGAAGGTGGGGTTGATTGGTTATTCGGAACTTGGTCTTCTTCGACGTCAGGTAGAAGCTTCTCCATTAGGTTTGCTAGTTCATACAACTTGCCAACTTTTTTATCGTAGTTTTCAGTTTCCTTTGAAACAAACCAAAGACGGTGCAAATCACCATTAATAACTAGGTCTGCGTATGCACTGTCGATATATGCGTTTCCTTCGATAATTTCGTCATCCTTGCGACGAGCTAAACCACCAGCAACAGCACCTACAACTCCAAATGTTAAGCCACCAACAATGGCACCTCCAGCGCCAGTGCGACCCTTTTTAGTAGTGTAGTGGTGCTGTTCCGCACCGACACTCCACGAAAATGAATCAACAGCATCCATAGTGTATATTTTGTCACTAAGACCAAATGAGAAGTAACCTTCTCGATAATTTAAATCAAACATACCGTTTTCATATTGCATAGAGTGCGACCATGTAATTTGCTTAACATCGGAACCTGAAAATTCAATCAGTTCTTTAAGTGACGTGTACGAATCAAGGTTTTGCTTACCAACAAAAGATGCCACGTCTATGTGAACTTTATCTAGCCAAACCGTTGGATTAGACTTATCAATTTCAAACAATTCAATTAAACCGCGGTTGTACTCAACAAAATACGAAATTCCGTCGAGGGAATACTCTTTAAGTTCAAACTTTTCATCCAATACGTATAAAGTTTGAACTCCTTTTTTTACGTATATAGCACTATTCTTACCATAATACGAATACTTAACTTCAGATCCGTCATTGCGTAAATCAAATAGCGTGTTTTCGTGTAACTTATCAAACTTAGAATGTTTTTCTTTTGAGTTACTTACTAATACGATAATTGTTACCACGACGATTATTAGCAATAGCAAAAACATAATTTACCCCTTAAGCTTTTAACGTCAATCCTGTCTGGACGTTGTGTCACGCGTGACGTACGGACTCTTCGACAATTGCTTCAAAACCGCTAGGCAAGTTAAACCAATTCATAAAGTCGTAGTAATTGCGATTTTCTAAGGGGATGTCTTCATAAATAATTTTAGCCAAGCGCCAAACCATTCCTCGGTTAGCAATGCGCTCAGCATTGTTTTTAAAACCGATACTGAAGGTGTAGCTTCTGGCTGAACCATCTCCGTCTAATACGTGAGACAACTCGTGAGCTTTGCGGGCAACAACAGGGACGTCACTATCCGAAACAGTGTTAATCACTATTAGGGGGCGTTTACCTTCTCTAATGAAAACAACGTCGGGATCATACGTTTCGAACTCGTCATACATTACGTTGATGCCAGCTGCTCTAATTTGAGCGTCAATTCTCTCTTCTAAGTCTTTAAAATCCATATGGTCTAATCCTCGTCATCATCTACTATCTTAAGGAT
>JAIIAN010000244.1 GCA_022717655.1 Bacillota bacterium
TAACCACAGGGATTTTCCCAGAATAATTTTACTGTCAGATTTCCAGGAATTCGTTTTAAAATCAGCCGGAGAATATCTGCGACTGCAATAAACATTAATAAATACAAAAATGTGCCAAGCCAGTAATTGCTGATTCGCTTTACAAGTACCTGAAATTCAGATGCAGGCAGTAAAAATGCGAAAAGCAGAGATAGTGCCAGCAGACAATAAATGGTAAGATAAGGCACAACAAACCATTTGGAATGAAAACGCTTGGAACATGCGGTCAGCCATTTGTGTATTCGGTGCAGGATGTAGGCGTTTAATAAAATATAAATAGGAATGATGAAAATTAAAATCATAAGAGGTCTTCCTTTTTTTAAACTAAAGAAACTCAGAGTGCCAGCTCTGAGTTCCTAAAGTTCATTACGGAGAACTATACCGTTAGGCTAGTGCTGTCATTTATCTCCGTCTAACCATTTGCAAATATAGTAGCCAGCTATAGATGCCAGTACGGAGATAAGAAATGCGATTATGTAATCCAAGTGAGTCACCCCCTTCTCGCTGGAAAGAGTCGACAGCATAATTAGGATATCATATATATTATTAATTAGCAATTAAGTGGTTGATTTTTAATAAAAAAAGGCATATAATAATTGTAGCTAAGAAATGCGATTATACTCTAAGTGAGTAAAAAGAAGTTCGGAGTGCCAGCTCTGAACTTCTTTTTTTCTAATTTTTAGGCTAATCCCTCAATTGCTTCTTCTATAATATCAGCAAGTTTTTCTGTTGTAATTTCCATCAGCTTTTTGCGGTCATGAGGATTTCCTTTTGAATTTCACAGAATCTTCACAAAAAATTAGCACTCGCCTCTTGACAGTGCTAATAATATGTGCTATAGTACAACTAGAACAAAGGAAGAGGGAAATAAAGAAAGACAAAGAAATATGAAAAGTCTTTCCCCTCTGGTTTGACCCAAGTTCCAAAAAAGAAACAGGTAAACAGCAATTAAGATTTTGAGATAAGAAAAGGAGAGATGACTTATGTTGATGCCTAGTATTTTTGGAGAAAATTTATTTGATGACTTTTGGGAATTCCCATTTTTTGATAACAGCAAAGAACAGAAAAACATTGAAAAGAAATTGTATGGACATCATAGCAAAAATATGATGAAGACAGATATCAAAGAAACTGAAAAAGGTTATACCATTGAAATGGACCTGCCAGGATTCAAGAAAGAGGAAGTCAAAGTATCCCTTGAAAATGGTTATCTGACCATTGCAGCAGCAAAGGGACTCGATAAAGACGAGAAAGAAAAAGAAACTGGACGCTACATTAGACGCGAACGTTATTCTGGCGCATGCGAACGTAGCTTTTATGTAGGAGCAGATGTAAAACAGGAAGACATCAAAGCTCACTTTGAACATGGTATGCTGACCCTGTTCGTACCGAAGAAAGAAGCAAAACCGGCAGTGGAAACAGATAAATATATTTCCATTGAAGGCTAAAAACATTCCTTTTAAATAGAACTATAAATAGAAATCAATAAAACGAAATAAGCAAAATGCCCTGTGTACTTCTTGAAAAAGAGGTGCACAGGGCATTTTGTATTTTAAGGAAAAAGAAAAAATTGATTATTAATGTTTCTTGGGATAAGATAATAGAAAAGAATTAAAATTTAAATTACGGAGGGTAATAGATGCTTACGATTATATTTGGAGATGAACCCAAAAGTATTTATAATACAAACGTTTATTTTAAAAATACCTATGAACCGGAATGGATTGAATCAGAACTTGCCAGAAAAATGATTAAAGATATAGACGATTCAGAAGTTTTAAGTGGGGAATGTATTAAGAGTCCGGTTCTAGGGCAGATACCACCAGAACGTTTATCTGGTGGAGTGAAAACATTATTGTTAATGCTAAATGAGTCAGATAAAATTTTTAATGCGTCTACTTGTGGGGATAATTGTGCAAAATGGATTTTGGAAATTGGAAAACAGAAAGATTTAACGATTAATCTTAGACATCTGATGAACTTTGGAAAGGATAGATTTTTTGAAATAAAAATAAAAAATGGCGGGGAAATCGTTCATTCGATGAAAGAAATGATTCCAATCGCAAGTGATTATTTAAATCAAATGGGAGAGGAGTAGTTTGTATGAAAGGCGCACATAGAATAATTGTTGAATCAAGGAAAGTAAAATATGATTTTGTGATAAAAAGGAATATTACAATTCTTACTGGAAATAGTGGCTCTGGAAAAACAGTATTAATTGACCTTATTCGTGATTATAGACGATATGGTGCAGACAGTGGTGTTTTTGTATCCTGTGATTGTGACTGCAGAACGATAGATAATGAGGATTGGGAGAGACAAATTAAAGAAATATCAAATAGTATTATATTTATTGATGAAGGAAATCGTTTTCTGTTTTCAAAAGAATTTGCGGGTATTGTGCAAAAATCCGACAATTATTTTGTACTTGCGACACGTGAAAAATTGCCAATGCTTCCATATAGCATAAATGAAATTTATGGCTTTCGAAAATCGGGAAAATTTCACGAAGCAAAACAAAAATATAATGAAATTTATCATATCTATGGAGAAATAACAGAAGAAGAAATGGTTGAACCTGAGTGTGTGATTACAGAAGATTCTAATTCCGGATATGATTTTTTCTCTGAATTATCCAAAACGAAGGAAATAGCATGTATTTCTGCAAAAGGTAAATCGAATATTATTAGAACATTACAAACAAGTCAAGAAAAAAATAAGACACGATTAGTTATTGTTGATGGTGCAGCATTTGGTTCGGAAATGAAAGAGGTCATGGAATATGTAAATACTTTCGGAAATGTTGTGCTTTATGCGCCAGAATCTTTTGAATTCAAAACGAAAGCTTCCAAAGGTTTATTTGTCATCAAAGGTGATAAATGCAGTACAGAAAGTAATGAAGCAAATTGATTGGAAGTAGAAAAAACCTTCCCCTGTGTATTTCTTAAAAGATATCCACAGGGGGAGAGTATATATTTTAAGTAGTTCACTGCCATACTGATGGTTACCCGCCCAATACTTCGCAGGATTGCCAGATAAATTTCGGTTACACCCCAACACAAATAAGTGATTCCCATGATTCTTAAATAAGAAGAACCGATAGAGATTAACTCTGGGTCAGAGGTAAAGATTAGCATCATACGATTTGGCATCGTAAATGCAATCAGAGCAACGATTCCGGAAATAGCGATGGAAAAACGAAGGGCAATTCCCTCGATTGCGTCAATTGCCTGTAAATTATTCTGTCCGAAATATTGTGCGCATAAAAGTGATGCACCTGTGTCAAGTCCGTAATAGACCATGAACAGGATGTTGGAATAGCTGGCAGCTAAAGAAACTGCGGAAATTGCGGATTGTCCGACGTAATTAAGCATAATTACATCGGCAGAGTTGACGGCTGCACTTAACAGATTTTGGACGATAATCGGAAGTGTCAGTCGAAACATTTGACGGTAAAAGTCATCTTTACCGGTTGAAACTACGTGCTCCATAATACCTCCCTCTAGACAATAAAGTTTTACATAATTTTATTATAATGTGTTTGAAAAGAAATTTCGCTCTTTATTCTGACTGATTTCTACGATATTTTGACTATGATAGTTGTTTCACTTGCAGATTTCACAGAATGTTCACAAAAAATTAGCACTCGCCTATTGACAGTGCTAATAATGCGTGATATAGTACAACTAGAACAAAGGAAGAGGGAAGTAAAGAGAGACAAAGAAAAATGAAAAGTCTTTCCCCTCTGGTTTGACCCAAGTTCCAAAAAAGAAACAGGTAAACAGCAATTAAGATTTTGAATAGAAAAAGGAGAGATGACTTATGTTGATGCCTAGTATTTTTGGAGAAAATTTATTTGATGACTTTTGGGAATTCCCATTTTTTGATAACAGCAAA
>JAIIAN010000026.1 GCA_022717655.1 Bacillota bacterium
GTAAGCAGTAAATGGCTAAGACAGGTGTGATCTACGGTATCAACGGACCTGTAGTTTCTCTGGCCGGTGATCCCGGATTTCAGATGAATGAAATGGTGTACGTTGGTAAGGAAAATCTGGTAGGCGAAGTCATTGCACTGACAAAAGATACCACAACGGTTCAGGTCTTTGAGGAAACCAGTGGATTAAAACCTGGAGAAACGGTAACTGCAACTGGAGATGCCATTTCTGTCACATTAGGACCTGGAATTTTGGATAATATTTTTGATGGTATCCAGCGTCCGCTTTCTGTTATTGCAGAACAGTCTGGAAAATATATTTCCAGAGGAATGCAGGTCGATTCTCTTGATACAGAGAAAAAATGGGATGTGGAATTTCTGGTAAAAGAGGGCGATGAAGTCCATGGAGGAACAATTTTTGCACAGACACAGGAGACAGCTTCCATTGTGCATAAATCCATGGTGCCTCCAAAAGTAGAAGGAAAGATTAAGAAAATTCTTCCAAATGGAGCGTATAACGTAAGCGAAGTCCTTGCAGTGGTAGAACAGCCGGATGGAAGTGAGTATCCATTAAAACTTGCACAGAAATGGCCGATTCGTATACCAAGACCGACAAGCAAACGATATCCGGCAACCGTCCCGCTTGTTACCGGACAGCGAATCTTAGATACCTTGTTCCCGATTGCAAAAGGCGGAACAGCAGCAGTACCTGGAGGATTCGGAACTGGAAAGACAATGACCCAGCATCAGATTGCAAAATGGTCCGATGCAGATATTATTGTATATATTGGATGTGGAGAACGTGGAAACGAAATGACACAGGTTTTGGAGGATTTCTCAAAACTGCATGACCCGAAAACCGGAAATGCACTGATGGCACGTACCACACTGATTGCAAATACTTCAAACATGCCGGTTGCGGCACGTGAAGCTTCTATTTATACAGGAATCACGCTTGCGGAATATTACCGTGATATGGGATATGACGTGGCAATCATGGCAGATTCCACTTCAAGATGGGCAGAAGCACTTCGAGAGTTATCTGGACGACTGGAAGAGATGCCGGCAGAGGAAGGTTTCCCTGCTTATCTGGCATCAAGACTGTCTGCGTTCTATGAAAGAGCCGGCATGATGCAGAACTTAAATGGAACAGAAGGTTCGGTATCAATTATCGGAGCAGTTTCCCCGCAGGGTGGTGACTTCTCTGAACCGGTTACACAAAATACAAAACGATTTGTGCGCTGTTTCTGGGGACTGGATAAATCCCTTGCTTATGCAAGACACTTTCCGGCAATTCACTGGCTGACCAGTTACAGTGAGTATTTGAATGATTTGGCACACTGGTATGGAGAACATGTTTCACCAAAATTTGTGGATGACAGAAATAAATTAATGGCAATTTTAAATCAGGAAAGCAGTCTGATGGAAATTGTAAAATTGATTGGTAGTGACGTGCTTCCGGATGACCAGAAACTGACCCTTGAAATTGCAAGAGTCATTCGTCTTGGATTTTTACAGCAGAATGCATTCCATCCGGATGATACCTGTGTTTCTCTGGAAAAGCAGTTTAAGATGATGGAAATTATTTTGTATCTGAATCAAAAATGCAGAAACTTGATTGCAATGGGGATGCCGATGTCAGTGCTTCGTCAGGAAAACATTTTTGAAAAAGTAATTTCTATTAAATATGACGTACCAAATGATAAGTTAGAGATGATGGATGATTATCAAAAAGCGGTAGATGATTTTTATGATACAGTCATGGAAAAGAATGGATAAGGAGGGAACGGCATGGCAATAGAATATCTTGGCTTAAGTGAAATCAACGGCCCTCTGGTTGTGCTCGAAGGGGTGCAGGATGCAGCCTTTGATGAAATTGTAGAATTTAAAGTAGATGACGGCACAAAAAAAATCGGGCGTATTGTAGAAATTTATGAGGATAAGGCGGTCATTCAGGTATTTGAGGGAACAGAAAACATGTCTCTTTTAAATACCCATACAAAATTGACCGGACATCCAATGGAAGTAGAATTATCTCCGGATATCCTTGGGCGAACCTTTAATGGAATCGGAAAACCAATTGACGACCTCGGTCCTGTCATTCCGGAAATGAAATTAAATATTAATGGTCTGCCGTTAAATCCAGTCAAACGAGAATATCCTCGAAACTTCATTCAGACCGGTATCTCTGCGATTGATGGTCTGACAACCCTGATTCGTGGACAGAAACTTCCGATTTTCTCAGGAAACGGACTTCCACATGACCAGCTTGCAGCGCAGATTGTAAAACAGGCATCCCTTGGTGGAGACAGTGATGAAAAATTTGCGATTGTATTTGCGGCAATGGGTGTAAAATATGACGTAGCAGAATTTTTCCGCAGAACCTTTGAGGAGAGCGGTGTTGCGGACCACGTAGTTATGTATCTGAATCTGGCAAATGACCCTGTAGTAGAGCGTCTGATTACACCAAAGGTTGCACTTACTGCAGCAGAGTATCTGGCATTTGAAAAAGGCATGCACATTCTGGTTATTCTTACCGATATTACTTCTTTTGCAGAGGCAATGCGAGAGGTTTCTTCTTCAAAGGGAGAGATTCCATCGAGAAAAGGTTATCCAGGTTATTTATACAGTGAACTGGCAACCCTTTATGAGCGTGCAGGAATCGTAAGAGGCGGAACAGGTTCTGTTACACAGATTCCGATTCTTACAATGCCAAATGATGATATCACACATCCAATCCCTGACTTGACCGGTTATATTACAGAGGGACAGATTGTACTCGAACGTCAGCTTCATGGACAGGCAATTTATCCGCCAATTAATGTCCTTCCATCTTTGTCTCGTCTGATGAAGGATGGTATCGGTGAAGGTTATACGAGAGAAGACCATCAGGATGTAGCGAACCAGCTGTTCTCCTGTTATGCAAAAGTAGGAGATGCCAGAGCACTTGCATCTGTTATTGGTGAAGACGAACTTTCACCGCTCGACAAAAAATATCTGGAATTTGGAAATGCATTTGAACAACAGTTTGTCGGTCAGGGACCGGATGAAAACAGAAGTATTCAGGAAACTCTGAACCTCGGATGGAAACTGCTTGGAATGATTCCAAGAGATGAACTCGACCGTATTGACACGAAGATACTGGATAAATACTATCATCCGGAAGAGAATGCATAAAGAAGAGGTGATGTTATGGATCCGAATACCTTTCCAACCAAAGGAAATCTGATACTGGCAAAAAATTCTCTCGCTTTATCCAAACAGGGCTTTGATTTGATGGACAAAAAAAGAAATATTTTAATTAAAGAACTGATGGAGTTAGTAGACCAGGCAAAAGATATCCAGTCACAGATTGATGTCACATTTCGTACGGCCTATTCGGCACTTCAGAGAGCAAATTTGGATATTGGAATCAGCTATGTACAGGAAATTTCAAGAACTGTTCCGGTGGAAACTTCGATTCAGATTAAGACCCGAAGTGTTATGGGAACAGAGATTCCATTAGTTCAGGCAAATGAGTCGTCCAATGCGCCAACTTATGCTTATTACGGAACAAAGGCTTCTCTTGATGAAGCAAAGGCAGCGTTTGAAAAAGTAAAACAGCTGACGATTCGTCTTTCAGCCGTGGAAAATGCAGCCTATCGTCTGGCAATTAATATTAAGAAAACCCAGAAAAGAGCCAATGCGCTGAAGAATATTACAATTCCGAAATATGAAGAATTGACAAAATCCATCAGTAACGCACTCGAAGAAAAAGAGAGAGAAGAATTTACAAGGTTAAAAGTAATTAAACGAATGCAGGGAAAATAAAAAACATAGTTTTTATAGAAGAGAAGTTGTTAAAAGAGAGAATTTTAACAACTTCTTTTTTTTTACCAAAATTTAACATGAGACAGATTTTATATTTTACTTTGCTTTTTTATACTGAGACTCGTAAATGAGAGCAATACTAAAAAAGATAAAAATTATAAAGCAAGGAGAATTCAATTATGAAGAAAAAAGTAGCAGCATTATTAATTACAGGAATTATGGCAGTGGCAATGACAGCATGTGGAAGCAGTAATTCAGGAACAGGCGACAGCGGAAGTACAGATGGAACTGCAAAAGCAGAGAGCAGTGCTGATGCAGGAAGTGACTGGGATGATACAAGAGACATCACAGTCGTATCAAGAGAAGATGGTTCTGGTACAAGAGGTGCTTTCGTAGAATTATTTGGAATTGAAGAGGAAGTAAATGGGGAAAAAGTGGATATGACAACAGAAGAAGCAAATATCACAAACAGTACTTCTGTTATGATGTCTACCGTGGCACAGGATGAATACGCAATTGGTTATATCTCACTTGGTTCTTTAGATGATTCCGTAAAAGCAGTTAAGATTGACGGAAGCGAAGCAACAGCAGAAAACATCAAAAATGGAAGTTATAAAATTTCCAGACCGTTTAACATTGCGACAAAAGATGATTTAAGTGACGCAGCACAGGATTTTGAAGACTTTATTTTAAGTACAGAAGGACAGAAAGTAGTGGAAGATAACAAATACATCCCGCTTGATGATGTGAGTGATTATAAATCAAACGGAGCAAGCGGAAAAGTTGTTGTTGCAGGTTCTTCTTCTGTATCTCCTGTAATGGAAAAATTAAAAGAAGCTTATCAGGCAGTCAACAGTGATGTAGAAGTAGAAATCCAGACAAGTGATTCTACAACAGGTATGCAGAATGCAATTGATGGTGTATGTGATATCGGAATGGCTTCCAGAGAATTAAAAGATTCTGAAAAAGAAGCAGGTCTGACACCAACTGTTATTGCAATGGATGGTATTGCAGTAGTCGTAAACAATGACAACCCGACTGATGAACTGAGCTCTGACCAGGTAAAATCCATCTTTACAGGTGATGTGCTTACATGGGACGAGGCACTTCAGTAAAGAAGGCTTAAGAAAGAATCAGTAACCTGAAGAGGGTTAAAAGGGTGAACAAAATGAAAAAATATAAAGAACAGGTGATGCATGCGGTATTTTTTATCGCCGCATGTGCATCCGTACTTGCAGTCGCTTTGATTTGTCTGTTTTTGTTTGTAAACGGAATTCCGGCGATGAGAGAAATTGGAATCTTCAAGTTTCTTTTAGGAACGATGTGGAAACCGGGAAATAATATTTACGGAATCCTCCCAATGATTATGGGAAGTATTTATGTAACCGCAGGTGCAATTTTAATCGGAGTTCCGATTGGAATCTTAACTTCCGTATTTATGGCTTCCTATTGTCCCCAAAAAGTATATCGTTTTTTTAAATCAGCAATTGACTTATTGGCCGGAATCCCATCGGTTGTATATGGTTTCTTTGGTTTAATGATGTTAGTTCCACTGATTCGTGATTTATTCCACAAAGGAAACGGAAGCAGTATTTTAAGTGCTTCTATCCTGCTTGGAATTATGATTCTTCCGACGATTATCGGGGTGACAGAATCTGCAATCCGTGCAGTACCTTCCAATTACTATGAAGGTTCTCTGGCACTTGGCGCAACAAAAGAAAGAAGTCTGTTTTTCGTTGTGCTTCCGGCTGCCAAATCCGGTCTGATTGCAGGTGTGGTACTTGGAATCGGTCGTGCAATCGGTGAAACCATGGCAGTTGTAATGGTAGCAGGAAATCAGGCACGTATGCCTGCCGGAATCTTAAGAGGTGTCAGAACCATGACATCAAACATTGTACTGGAAATGGGATATGCAGCAGATTTACACAGAGAAGCATTAATCGCAACAGGTGTGGTATTATTCGTATTTATCTTAATTATTAACTTCTGCGTTGCCAGATTAAACAAGGGGGAAAGTGGTCATGCATAAAAAAGAACATCAGGGAGCAAAAATCAGTGCCGGTATTTTAAAAGGTCTGGTCTTTGCATCAGCCGCTTTAACCTTCTTAGTCTTATTTTTCCTGATTGTCTATATTTTGGTTCATGGAATTCCGAATCTGACACCACAGTTATTTGCATGGAAATATACAAGTGAAAATGCTTCCATGCTTCCATCTATCATTAATACGTTAATTATTGTGCTATTATCACTGGTCATTGCAGTGCCGCTTGGTATTTTTTCTGCAATCTACCTTGTGGAATATGCAAAAAGAGGAAATAAATTTGTAAAAATTATTCGTCTGACGACAGAGACACTTTCCGGAATTCCTTCTATCGTATATGGTCTGTTCGGTGCATTGTTTTTTGTAACTGCCTTAAAATGGGGTTATTCTTTACTTGCAGGTGCTCTGACATTGTCAATTATGATTCTTCCGCTGATTATGAGAACGACGGAAGAAGCATTAAAATCCGTTCCGGATTCCTTTCGTGAAGGAAGTTTCGGACTTGGAGCAGGAAAACTCAGAACGGTATTTCAAATTGTACTTCCGAGCGCAATTCCCGGTATTTTAGCCGGCGTCATTCTTGCAGTCGGACGAATCATTGGGGAAACAGCAGCTTTGATTTATACCGCAGGTGCGGTGGCAGAAGTGCCGTCGAGCATTATGGGTTCTGGTTCAACTTTAGCAGTACACATGTACAATCTTTCCAGAGAAGGTTTATATATGAATCAGGCTTATGCAGTATCGGTTGTCCTGTTAATTTTTGTTCTGCTGATTAACTGGGGTTCCGGAAAAATAGCAAAGAAACTTACGAAAGGGAAAGAATAACGGAAATGGAATTGAAAAAAAATCAGAAAATAGAAGTCTCAAATCTGGATTTGTATTATTCAGATTTTAAGGCATTAAAAAATATAAATATTAAGATTCCGCAAAATGAAATTACAGCATTTATCGGACCGTCCGGATGTGGAAAATCGACGCTTTTGAAATCATTAAATCGTATGAATGATTTGGTAGAAGGATGCCGGATTGACGGACAGGTTTTGCTTGATGGGGAAGATATTTACGGAAAGATGGATGTCAATCTGCTTAGAAAACGTGTCGGAATGGTATTTCAGAAGCCAAATCCATTTCCAATGAGTATTTACGATAACATTGCTTATGGACCGCGTACTCATGGAATTCGTTCCAAATCTAAACTGGATGATATCGTAGAGAAATCCCTGCGTGATGCTGCCATCTGGGAAGAGACAAAGAATCGTTTAAAATCCAATGCACTTGGAATGTCCGGTGGACAACAGCAGAGACTTTGCATTGCAAGAGCACTTGCAGTTCAGCCGGAAGTACTTTTAATGGATGAGCCGACCAGTGCCCTTGACCCGATTTCAACTTCAAAAATTGAAGAACTGGCAATGGAATTAAAGAAAGATTATACAATTGTAATGGTTACGCATAACATGCAGCAGGCAGCCCGTATTTCTGATAAAACTGCATTTTTCCTTTTAGGAGAAATCGTAGAATTTGGTGAAACAGAACAATTATTCTCTATGCCGAAAGATAAGAGAACAGAGGATTACATTACAGGGAGGTTTGGTTGATATGCGTACAAGATTTGACCAGCAATTGGAAAAACTGCATGTGGAATTAATTAAAATGGGAAGTTTATGCGAGCAGGCAATCACACTGGCTGCGTCTTCTTTAGAGGTTCAAGAAGAGAATACGTTGCATAAAGTGGCAGCACTTGAGAGTGAAGTAGATGCAAAAGAAAGAGAAATTGAAGATATCTGTATGAGACTTTTGCTTCAGCAACAGCCGGTAGCAAGAGATTTACGTGTTATCTCGGCAGCCTTGAAACTGATTTCTGATTTGGAAAGAATCGGCGATCAGGCAGCAGATATCTCTGATCTGACTCCTTATATTGTAAACAGCAGTATTGCGAGTAAAGTTCAGATTCATGATATGGCAAAGGCAACGATTGACATGGTAACAAAGAGCATTGATGCGTTTGTAAAAAATGATTTGGAACTCGCAGAAAAAGTTATTGAATCAGATGATATCGTAGATGATTTATTTAATAAAATAAGAGAAGAACTGATTCAGAAAATTCAGGAAAAAGACAATGACCCAAGAGCGGCAATTGATATTTTAATGGCGGCAAAATATTTTGAGAGAATTGGCGACCACGCAGTTAATGTTGCGGAATGGGTACAGTATTCTATTACCGGTGTGCATAAAAGTAATGAACATCATATGGCAGACAGATAGAAATGAGGTGAAAGGTTTGGTCTATCTGGTAGAGGATGATGAAAATATAAGGGAACTGGTTACGTATACGTTAAACAGTCAGGGGATTAAAACAGAAAGTTTTGAACGCCCATCTAAATTTTGGAAAGCAATGCAGCAGGAAATTCCATCCCTGCTTTTGCTTGATATTATGCTGCCGGAAGAGGATGGACTTAGTATTTTGAAGAAAATTAAAAGTACAAGCCAGACCAAAAAATTGCCTGTTATTATGCTGACAGCAAAGGGAAGCGAATATGATACGGTATTAGGTCTCGACAGTGGAGCGGATGATTATATCGCAAAGCCGTTTCGTATGATGGAACTGATTTCACGAGTGCGTGCTACATTAAGGCGAAACGAGCCGGAAGAACAGGAGAAGGTCAAAGCATATCAGTTTGGAAAAATCTATGTTTGTCCATCCAGACATATTGTGAGTGTGGACGGAAAAGAAATTTCACTTACTTTAAAAGAATTTGAACTGCTGTGTGTACTGCTTTCTGAACAGGAAACTGTATTTTCAAGATCAAAATTATTAGACCGTATTTGGGGCTATGAATTTGATGGGGAAAGCAGAACAGTAGATGTTCATGTGCGGACGCTTCGGCAGAAGCTGGGAGATGCCGGAGACTGTATCAAAACAGTAAGAGGAGTAGGATATAAGATAGGAGGAAAAGCTTCATGACAAAACGGATTTTCCGCTCAATTATGCTGGTTTCTGCAGTCTGCATGGTGACAGGACTGGCATTTCTTATGGGCGTTTTATATCATTTTTTTGGGAATCAATTAGAAAAAGAATTAAAAGCAGAAGCATCTTATCTGGAACTTGCAGTCGAGGAAAATGGAGAGAGTGCACTTGAGAAGCTTCCAAAAAATTCGGCAAGAGTGACCTGGATTGCAGAGAATGGAACGGTTATTTTTGATAATAAAGCAGACGCTTTTGATATGTCGAATCACAGTGACAGGGAAGAAATTAAGGATGCACAGAAAAATGGCGCAGGAACTTCCGTCAGACAGTCTGATACATTAGGAAAAAAGACGGTCTACTATGCGAAACGTTTGTCTGATAATAGTATCCTTCGTATTTCGAGCAATCAGTATACGGTGATTGCTCTGTTAAAACAGCTGATTCTCCCGGCTGTCTGTGTGCTGGTTTTTATGATATTATTGGGAGCATTTTTTGCATCGAGACTTTCCAAACATATTGTAACACCGTTAAATGAGCTGGATTTGGAACATCCGGATGAAATCGATACTTATGATGAAATGGCTCCATTTATTACAAAGATTAATAAACAGCAGAAGACCATTCAGAAACAGCTTTCAGATGCAAAACGACAGCAGAAAGAATTTAAGATTATCACAAGGCAGATGCAGGAGGGACTTCTTGTCATTGATACACAGACAGATTTGCTTTCCAGCAATGCCAGTGCACTGGAACTTTTAGATGCCGGACAGGTAAAAGATAAAGAAAGTGTGCTGTCACTGAATCGTAGTGAAGCATTTGAGAAGGCAATAGACAAAGTCTTACGTGGAGAACATGTAGAGTCCGTATTGAATTTGGGAGAACGTCATTGCCAGATTTGTGCAAATCCGGTATTTGACAAAGAAACGATAGCAGGTGCAGTGATTCTTTTAATTGATGTGACTGAAAAAATGCAGAGAGATTCTTTAAGACGGGAATTTACAGCAAATGTCTCTCATGAATTAAAGACTCCGTTGACTTCGATTTCAGGTTTTGCAGAAATCATTCAAAGTGGTTTTGTAAAACAGGAAGATGTTCGGAAGTTTGCAGGAAAGATATTTGATGAGACACAGAGACTGGTTACTTTAGTGGATGATATTATAAGAATTTCTCAGTTGGATGAAAATTGTCAGCCGTATCAGAGAGAGAAAGTAGATATCTATAATCTGGCTAAAGATGTCTTAAGCAGGCTTCAGGAATCCGCTAATAAAGCACAGGTTCAGTTGAATATGGAAGGAGAACATGCAGAACTTGAAACCGTACTGCCGATTTTAGATGAAATTGTTTCTAATCTGTGTGATAATGCGATTAAATATAATAAAAAAGGCGGAAGTGTTATCGTTACAGTATTAAATGCAAGAAATCAGATATGCCTGTCTGTCCGTGATACCGGAATTGGAATCACAGCGGCGGAAAAGAGCAGAGTATTTGAGCGGTTTTATCGTGTGGATAAAAGCCATTCAAAAGAAATTGGTGGAACCGGTCTTGGACTTTCAATTGTAAAACACGGTGCTGCTTATCTGGGCGCAAAAGTAGAACTGGAAAGTACCGTTGATAAGGGAAGTACGTTCCGTCTGATTTGGCAGAAATAAAAGAAAAAGACCTTTTGAACATTGTTCAGAGGTCTTTTTTGAACTGAAAATTAGTATTTTGAATCAGAAATTACTGCATCATACCTGCAAGCACCTGATTTACCAGTTTGCCATCTGCAATTCCTTTTACTTTTGGCATCAGGACTTTCATGATGCGTCCTTTATCTTTTCCGGTTGGTGTTTCAATTTCAAGTTCTTTTAAGACTCCATCGATTACTGCTTTGATTTCGTCTTCATTTAACATTTTTGGTGCAAATTCTTCGTATACAGCGATGCGTTTGCTGCATTCTTCGATAATATCAGTTCTGTCAGCAGGAGTCATTTCCAAAGTTTCTTTTGTTTGTTTGATTTCTTTTAAGACAACTTCATTTTCTTCTGCTTCTGTTAAATCTTCTCTTTTATCAATTGTTTTGTTTTTCAGTGCGGATAAGAGCATGGACAGAGAGTCTTTTCTTTCTTTGTCTTTTGCTTTCATCGCAGCTACCATTGCTTTTCTTACTTCATCTGCTTTACTCATAATGTTTATCGCTCCTTTTCAAAATGTTTTCTAATTTAAAAGTATAACACTCTGAAAAAAAGAATGAAACCCCTAATTAGCGGATTCTCCATAAATTCCAATGAAAATAGGAAGCGAGGAGACGGATGATGACAGTCACAATCAAGCCGATAATTGCACCGGCGGCTTCACCGACAGAGTTTCGGCATATCACACAGGCAGCACCTCCGGCAATGGAAGCGCAGGCATAAATTTCCCGAACCAGAATATAAGGGGTTTCGCCTGCCATGATATCACGGACTACACCACCCCCGACTCCGGTCAATACTCCGACAAAAACAAAGAAAAAGGCATTGTCTTTGTTCATAACATTTGCGGCAGCCTGAATCCCGACTACAGTAAAGATTCCAAGTCCGAGAGTATCACATAAAAGCATGATGGTATCGTAATATTTACTTTTAAACTCGGAATCTAAGATAGAAGGGTTGGTGTAGACAATTGTAAACAGCAGGGTAGCGGTCAGCACCGAAAATAACACATATACCGGTTTGGAAAATGCAGCAGGAGGAGTGACGCCGAGAATAATATCACGCATCATTCCGCCACCGACGGCGGTAGTCGCTCCTAAAATGTTTACACCAAAAATATCCATTTTTTTTTCGATGGCAATCATTGCACCTGAAGATGCAAATGCAATTGTGCCGATAATTTCAAGAATAAAGGTAAAAGTATCCATAAATGTCCTCCTGACAAAGACTTTTGTGAGTGGGAAAAAGTCTTTGGAAAATTGTAGAATAATTAATACTGTATCAGTACAATAAAGCAGTTTCAGTATAGCATAAAGACGTAAAAAAAACATCTTTAAATGGCATAAAGTCCGTGAATTACGGACGTTAAAAGGTTTGACTTTTTGTGGATTCTTTGTTACTCTATTTAAGACTATAAAGTGTAAAATTGTGAAGTTGGAAAGGGGAAAAATGGAGAAACATAAAAATGGGAGCTTTACAAGCTCAATTGGTTTTGTATTGGCCTGTGTAGGTTCAGCAGTCGGTCTGGGAAATATCTGGATGTTTCCATATCGTCTTGGAGAGTATGGCGGAGCAGCATTTTTAATTCCGTATCTGTTTTTTATCCTGTTGTTTGGATTTGTCGGGTTATCTGCAGAGTTTGCATCAGGAAGAAAAGTAGGAACAGGAACGCTAGGTGTGTATGCTTATTGTTTTAAAGAAAGAAAACAGGAAAAACTTGGAAAGATTTTAGGCTGGATTCCGCTTATGGGTTCACTTGGAATTGCAATCGGATATTCGATTATTATTGGATGGGTCTTAAGATATTTAGGAGCGTCAGTAACCAATACCGTGCTGAAAGAGGATTCCGCAGAATTTTTTGCGGGAGTTACCGCATCCATGAAAAATGTTCCGTGGCATATGATGATTGTGGCGGTTACGGTTATCATTTTATTAGTAGGAGCCGCATCTCAGATTGAACGGGCAAATAAAGTACTGATGCCGTTATTTTTCATTTTATTTGCGGGACTTGCAGTGCGTGTCTTTTTCTTAGAGGGTTCACATGAGGGATACCGTTTCTTATTTGTGCCGAACTGGAAAGCACTTTTAAATGTAAATACCTGGGTTATGGCGATGGGACAGGCATTTTTCTCGTTGTCGATTACAGGCTCAGGAATGATTGTGTATGGTTCTTATTTGCCAAAGAATGAGGATATTGTAAAATCTTCTTTACAGACACTTATCTTTGATACAATTGCGGCACTGCTTGCAGCACTTGCTATTATGCCGGCGGTGTTTGCCTTTGGAATTGAGCCGTCTGCAGGTCCGTCTTTGATGTTTATTACTCTGCCAAACGTATTTAAACAGATGCCGATGGGAAGACTGTTTTCGATTCTTTTCTTCTTATCTGTCTGCTTTGCCGGAATTACGTCTCTGATTAATATGTTTGAGGCAGTAATTGAGAGCTGGCAGAATCGTTTTAAAATCGGGAGAACAAAATCTGTTTTGCTTTGTGGCGGAAGTACACTTTTAATTGGGTTGTTATTGGAAGAAGAAACCAGAGTTGGAAGCTGGATGGATTTTATCACTATTATCATTGTTCCGTTTGGTGCAGTACTGGGTGCAATTTCTATTTACTATGTATTAGGTTTTGATAAAATAAAAGAAGAACTGGAACTTGGAAGAAAGAAACCGCTTCCGGTAATTTTTAAACCGGTGGCAAAATATGTGTATGTTCCACTTTCTATCATTATCTTTATTTTGGGATTAATTTATAAAGGGATTGGATGATGATGTTGTTGTTGACAAAAATTATCAATCATAAAGTTGCCCTTTAATTTTGCCTATGCTATAATAGGCGCAGACAGCAAACGAAGAAAGACAGCTGTGGATACCTGAAAATTAAAAAAATTTCTACTAAACAAAAGGAGAGTACGTCATGGATGCAAAAGAATTTGCTTTAAAACAGCACGAGGAATGGAGCGGTAAAATTGAAGTTGTCAGCCGTGCAAAACTGGAGACACCAGAAGACCTTTCTGTAGCTTATACACCAGGTGTTGCAGAACCGTGCCTGAAAATTGCAGAAGATGTTGATTTATCTTATAAATATACAAGACGTCATAACATGGTAGCTGTTGTGACCGACGGAAGTGCAGTTCTCGGGCTCGGAAACATCGGACCGGAAGCAGGTATGCCTGTTATGGAAGGAAAATGTGTTTTATTTAAGGCATTTGCTGATGTGGATGCTTTCCCGTTATGTGTAAGAAGTAACGATGTAGACGAAATTGTAAACACCGTTCGTTTACTGGCCGGAAGTTTTGGCGGTGTCAATCTGGAAGATATCTCCGCTCCTCGATGCTTTGAAATCGAAAGAAAATTAAAAGAGTGCTGTGATATTCCGATTTTCCATGATGACCAGCATGGTACAGCAGTTGTAACAGCAGCAGCATTAATTAATGCGTTAAAATTGACAGGAAAGAAATTGGATGAAGTAAAAGTTGTTACTTCAGGTGCTGGTGCAGCAGGAATCGCAATCATTAAACTGTTAGTAAGCCTTGGATTAAAACGAGTAATCATGTGCGACAGAAAAGGTGCGATTTATGAAGGTCGTGAGGGCTTAAATGCAGAAAAACAGGAAATGGCAAAAATCTGCAATCTGGATAAAGAAAAAGGAAGTCTTGAAGAGGTAATCAAAGGCGCTGATGTATTTATCGGTGTATCTGCGCCGGGTGCGGTAACAGAAGAAATGGTGAAATCCATGGCTGAAAAACCAATCCTCTTCCCGATGGCAAATCCGGTACCGGAAATTATGCCTGACCTTGCGAAAAAAGCAGGTGCAGCAGTTGTCGGAACAGGAAGAAGTGACTTCCCGAACCAGATTAATAACGTACTTGCCTTCCCTGGAATTTTCCGTGGCGCATTAGATGTCAGAGCAAAAGACATTAACGATGAAATGAAAGTTGCAGCAGCTTATGCAATCGCAGGACTGGTTGATGAAAAAGATCTTGCAGAAGATTACATCATTCCAAATCCATTTGATAAACGAGTTGCAAAAGTGGTATCTGAAGCAGTTGCAAAAGCAGCAAGAGATACTGGCGTGAATCGTATCTAATGATTACAGAATTGTGTGAACTGTATTAGGTATTACAGTAAAGCAATTCATGGTATGATTTGAGTGAATGATTAAAATGAAATACACAAGAGAACTTTATGTGAGAGCAAGCATAAGGTTCTCTTTTTATTTCTATAGAACTTTGTTATAATATGATGTAAGTGTCAAAAGTATAAATTGAGCCTGTGCTTGCATAGAAAGAAATCCGGTTACATTAGTGAGCATCAAAAGTAAATGGATAAAATACTTGTAGGTGCAGACAGGTAAAGGGGGAAATTTATGAATCAGGAGGAACGGGCAAGATTTGAAGAGAGACAACGTCAGAAAAAAATCAGAGAACGGCGTCGAAAAAAACAAGTCAGGAGACAAAAAATACTGTTAGCCGGCATTGTTATTATGATTCTTTTAATCACAGCGGGAGTTAACATTGTAAAAAATAATCGTAAGAAAGCAGAACAGACTGCTGTAGCAAAAGCAAAGCAGGAAAAACTGGCAAAACAGGAACAAGAAGAATTAGAAAAAGAAAATACACTTTCTATGATTGCGGTTGGAGATAATCTGTATCACGATGCTATTTTAGAAGAAGGAAAAACCGATTCAGGAGACTGGAACTTTGATTTCCTCTATCAAAATGTGAAAAAAGAAATGGAAGAAGCAGACCTTTCGGCTGTCAATCAGGAAACCGTTTTTGTCAATAATCATGATGAAGTTGCCGGATATCCGGAGTTTGCTTCGCCACTTGAGGGTGGAGATGCACTGGTAAAAGCCGGATTTAACATTGTGACACAGGCAAGCAATCATGCTTATGATAAGGGAAAAGCGGGAATTTTAAATTCTGTAACATTTTGGCGGACTAGTCATCCAAATGTCACTCTGCTTGGAATCCATAAGGACCAGCAGGATGAGGATACCAACCGTGTACAAGTAGTAGAAAAGAAAAATTTTAAACTTGCGATGATGAATTATACATTTGGATTAAATGAGGCAACCCCTCTTCCGGATGATGAAAGTTATTTCATTGATGTATTTGATGAAGAACAGGTTGCAAAAGACATTGAAACTGCAAAAGCAGAAAGTGATATTGTAATTGTATTTTTGCATACGGGCGTGGAAGATACAACAGATATCGACGAAGAAACAGAAAATCGAATTGATTTTCTTGCCAGTCAGGGAGTGGATATTACAATTTGTTCCCATCCACATGTGATACGTGCCTTTGGAATGAAAGAAAGAGCAGATGGCGGTCAGATGCTGGTTTACTATTCACTTGGAAATTTTGTATCTACACAGGAAGCAATTCCAGAACTGTTAGAGGGCATGGCAAAATTTACATTAAAGAAAGATTTGGAGAGTGGAAAAGTAAAGATTGCTGATTATAGTATGCAGCCGCTTGTCATGCATTATGATAATGGAAAGACAAATTGTGCAGTTTATAAACTTTCGGATTATACAGAAGAACTTGCCAAAGCACATGGAATCCATGAGTATTCTGAAGAGGAATTTACGTTAGAAAGTATTCAGGAATTTTTTGCTCAATTTCTGACTCCCCAGACATTTGCGCTGGGAAGCCAGGAAAGCGATAATTAGTTAATCATCACAGTATTGTTTTGGTGAAAATGGATAGAGGTTTTTATAGGAATCCAGTTCATCCGATGAGACAGGAGCACGATAAATTAAGCCAGTCATTTCCGTGGTGGCAAGACCGTCAAAGTCATGTCTGGAGCTGTACTCCACATTATATTTATCAGAAACAGAATCAGGTGAATGATTTTTTAAATTAGAATTCATGGCAGGCATCCTTTCTGTTTGAAATTAAAGTCAAGATGAAGTTCATCTTAATTTTCGGCGGAGACAAACACTCTGTGAAAATCATGTGCGAAGTCTCATAAATATTCGATTTGAACTATCATCTTATAATTTAGTATATGTAGAAAAGAAAATTTGTAAGCAGAAAGAAAAACAGTTTTAGAAAAAGTAATAAAAACGAGGAAAGAAAAAATGGCAAAACATAAGGACAAAGAAGTAAAAACAAATGCAATGAGAATTTTGGATAAAAACAAAATTTCCTATGAAACAATTAATTATGAATGTGATGAATTTATCGATGGACTTCACACTGCTGAAAAGACCGGAGCTCCGGTAGAACAGTCATTTAAGACCTTGGTTGCGCAGGGAAAAAGCAAAGAATATTATGTGCTGGTCATTCCGATTGCAGAAGAAGTAGATTTAAAGAAAGCAGCAAAAGTGCTGGGTGAAAAATCAATCGAAATGATTCATGTAAAAGATATTACAAAAGTAACAGGTTATGTTCGAGGAGGATGCAGTCCACTTGGCATGAAAAAACTGTATCCGACTATTATTCAGGAAAGTGCCGAAACCTTTGATATGATTTATGTCAGCGGGGGACGGATTGGGTCTACGATAAAAGTAAATCCACAGGAACTGGCAAAAGTGGTAAATGCGAAATTTGCAGATTTTATCGTTTGCTAAGAATAACTTGTGCTGCATCAATATTTATCATCTAAAGGGAGTGAGATTCTGCCTGCAATAATGACAGGATTTTAGTTATGAAAGATAAGTTCGACTTCGCTGATTTGAATCTTATCGTTATCACAAAGCTGATATTCTTCCTGCGGAGAAAGCGATTTACCGTTTATTGAAGTTCCATTTTTGGAATTTAAATCCATGATAAAAAAACAAGAGTTATCTTTTCGGATTCTGGCATGCAGACGGCTGACAGTTGGAATAGAAAGGCAGAGAGAGGCAAGTTCAGGATGTTTTCCGATGAGCAGAAATTCTTCTGTTAAGAAAACGGTGCGGGGCTGTCCATTTTCAAAAAAAGTAAGAGAGGCAGAAGGCGCAGTTTTATCCATCTCTGGTCGGAGCAGAACTGTATCATAAGAGTCAGGGGATGCAGAAGGCTGGAATGAACCTTTGGACACAGGAGCTGCAGAAGGCTGAAATAAACCTTTAGGCACAGAAGATTCAAAGGATGAAGCAGTTTGAGTGGTAGAAAAATCAAAGTCGGAATCTGCTTTGGAAGTAGAAAAAGAAGAATTTGAAGAAATACTGGAAGCTGAAAAAGAGTCTTGGAAAAGGTCTTGATTAGCAGAAAAATTTAAGTCAGCAGAAAAATTTGAGTCAGAGGAGAAATCTGAATCCGAAGAGGAGTTTGAATGGGAAAAGAAGTTTGAAGCAAAATCGAAAATGGATTCAGACTTCTTTTTTTGATGTCTTGAAGTAAGAAAAAAGATAAGAAGAGAGCCTCCACTAAGAAGAATAAAAAGAAAGAAATTAACTATGGTCTGAGAAATAGAAATCAGGCGATAGTGCAGGCAGAAATAGACACAGACAGAAAAGGCAGAAAGCGAAAGTAAAATCCCAATCAGCCATCCGACAGAGTTTTTTTCATGTAAGGTTTCTTCTTCAAAAAAGGACGTCATGACGTCTTGTGAAGGAGAATCTTCATCATCGGGATGGAAAGTCTGTTTTTGAAAAGCATTTGGGTCAAAGAGGTCTTGAACTTTAGATTCTTGTGGCTTTAATTTTGCAAGTGCAGTTTTTAAAAGAGCAGGACAAAGCGGAGATTCAAGGCTGTCTTTGTAAAGTCCATAGCCTAAGAGTACGGCATTGTTATCTTCATGATTAATTTTAGGCAGAAGATATTCGGTCAAAGAAATGAAATCTTTGCCGGGCGGAGCGGATTCAAGTGGAAAACAGCAAAAATAAAAAGCAGATTCAAAATCCTGATAAATGTAATCGGGAGAAAGAAGCAGAAGGTCAGCGTCAAGCAGATAATCCTCCATGCAGGTAATTGTATTTGAGAGTGCTTCAAATAAAACTTTTAAGTCGTTAGAATTAAATTTTTTTGTTTCATATATTTGAGACAGACTTTGTCGTGAAGTAATTTCATAGTAAAGAGAGGTTTCTCCATCAATCAGACGAGGGGCGCAGGGTAACAGCCCTTTAATTGAATTGGAAAACAGCATCTTTGCGGGATAATCGGACAATGCCTGTTGATTTTCATTTTTTAAAATAAGATAGCTGTGATTGAGTTCACGTTTATAAGAAATATCCATAATTGTTTATCTCCTGAATAAAAATTTTAGGGTTGGGGTTATTTTATTATGAGTGGGTATTTATGTGCATGGATTTGGAACATCTATGCAGTGGATTTATTGGGAATGATGACTGGCCGTATCACGTAATGCCTGAGCTTTCTTGATTTTTTCAATAAAGAGAACCGGCCGGATTACTTTGGAACGAGAACTGCCTTTGATGTGCCAGTTTAAGCCAAAAACTGGAAAACGAAACTGTTCTTCAAAGGAAACGATGACTTCACGACTGCTTCCGGAAACGGAATAACCACTTGTCTCCTGATGGATTCTGAGATTTGCTGTGGAAAGTCCATCTTGATTTTTTCGGACAGACTGTATACTGCCAAGTTCAGAGGCTTCAAGAGAGGTCGTTGTGCGAATTCCATGATGAATCGTTCCAAGCATCAGAAAAAGTGAAGCAAAGATAACCAGTAAAAACAGACCACTTAAGCAGGCAGTTTCTACGGTATAACTGCCACGAAGTTTTAAGTTTATCATGCTGATTCCTCCTTAGACAGATTGGGAAAAAAGCAGATTCAGGCATACACTAATCAGCAGAAAAGGAATAAAGGGGATGGTTTCGGTGCGTGTTTTTTTACGAAATAAGAATAGAAATCCTGCAACGAAAAAAGAAAGAAAAAAAGCACCGGATAAGACCCCGAGTAATTCCCAGAATCCAATCCAGATGCCAAGGGCAAGCACAATCAATCCATCTGCAGGACCAATTGCACCGTTTGAAATCCAGCTTAGTAATAACAGTGCAGTTCCAGGCAGAATCGAAAGAAAAATTGCCAGAGAGGCAGGAGAGTCAGAGAGAAGAGAGGTCTGCATTTTGGAAAAAAATGGAATGGAAATCCATTGATATTGAATACAGAAATAGAAGATTCCAGTTATAAGAAAGAGTAAGATTTTCCAGAGGGAAACACATTGTTCTTTTAAATCTTCAAACCCCATAAAAGCTAAGAAAAGTAAGACAGCAAGTCGGCTTTGCATAAATTTAATGACCTCCATTTCGTTGTGCGCATCGGGAACATAGATGCAGGTTTTGTAATTCGGATTTTTTGATGAGTCTTACGTGACGGGTCAATCCGCCACAAGAGGAACTGCTGTGATAGCGGTTTCCACTTTGGGTAATATAAAACGAATTCTGGTTGGAAGAAGAGTGAACACAGCGTTCACAGGGATGGTATTTTTCTCCATACACATTGCGAAGAGAAGAAAGACTGGATTTTGAGGCAGTTGTAACCGAAAGAGAGAGATAAGTACAATCAGAGAAGGTATGATAAACGCCTTGATAGTCTGTCACATAAACCATTTCTTCTGAATCAGAAGTCTCCATATCCGTATGATTAGAATCATAGCCGGTCCATGCATGAACAGAGGATACGATGGTAACAGGAATCGGATGAAGTGGAATCAGAGCGACAGGGCTTTTGTATAAAAAAGAGGCTTTTAAAGTAATCTGCCCGTTTTGGTAAGAGGACATCAAAAGAGAGATGCCATTTTTATGTCTGAAAATCTGGGGCAGAGCTTCTTCTTTTAGTGCACTGGAAAGCTGAGTCTTTGCATAAGCTATACATACAGCACTAGAGACTGAGCCAACAGGAGAAGTTTCATCGTCAGATTCGCAGTAAGCATACATTCCAAGTTCTCTGCAGCTTTGACTAAGAGATGCCTGAATGACCGATTGAATCCGATATAAATCAAGAAATAAAACAAGAATTACAATAGCCAGGAAGAAAAATGGAAAGACAAATGCACTTTCTACAGTCAGACTTGCAGAGGGCTGAAGAGAGTATTTTTCCTTTCGTTTAGATTTTAAATGTTTTGTTTTTGAATCAAGTCTGCTTGTTTTATCAGCAGGGTGTTTTGTCTTATCCATAAATCCTCCTGGTGAGTGTATTCTCGAAATTTATTTCAATCTTCAACGTGAATTGTACGAATGTTTTGAAAGTCAGGCAGGTCAATGTGGTGGTTACTTAATATTCGCTGTACTAGATTTCGTGAGAATACATAAGTGTAAAAAAGTTACTGGTTACATATCATATCCGTAAGTGCGTACGGCACTCCAGGTTTTCTGCTGTGGACCTGTAAAAATCGTTTCTGTCTCCAGACTTTCAATGCAGGAATCCATACAAAATGCAGAACGTCCTGGAAGTGCTCGGATATTCTGTTCAATCATATCCATGCATCGAAACGCCTGTGTCTGTTCGGAAGAAGAATACAGAAGAAGGTGCAGATAGTTTTGATAATTAAGTCCGGAATGGGAGCGAATGGTATCGCTTTGGAGAAGAGTGAAAATCTGTCCAATCTGTGAGAGATTTAACTGCCAGCTCTCTGCTGATTTAATTGCTGGGACACTTCCTCCGAGCATAAGCTGTCTGACGTCAAGCAGACTTTCGGCATAAGCCCATCCAGCAATAATAAGTGCTTCTGCGATTGCCATACCCTCTGGAATTAAAAGAAGAGAGCATAAAGCAGCGGCAGTCATGGCAGCTTCTTCTCTTTTTTGAGGGTCAGTGTAGAGATAGACACAGTTGGCAGCTTCACGAAGCGCAATCAGCCGGTGAACGACTGCCTTTAGATTTTCTTCATCGGAAGCACGTCCGGCAATTAGATATTCGGCTTCGTAACTTAGAGCATGTCCCTCTTTCTCGACGGAATAATTTCCAAGTTTATCCATAACATAAGCCTGCATCAATAATTTACCGGAATCGCTGTTCTGACTTTGCAGAGTGCCCATGCCTTTTTGAAGCGTGCGGTGGGAGAGGGTATCTGTAAGAGAAATCTCTTTTTGAAAAATCTGCCGGTTTGAGGGCAGTACCAGACCAAGGATGCCGAGTTCACGCAGTCGCTTTAAGATAGCAATAGGATTATTGGTTTCCGTAAATGCGGGGGGATGTTCCTCAGCTTCTGTGACATCAAATTCCATAGAAGGCAGTCCCTGTTCTTTTTGCTCTTCCTGATTTTTTATGGTAGAGTCGTTTTGTTCAAGAAAATCTCTTAAAGAAGAGACAGCTTGTGTTCCAAGTTGATTTTTAACAGAACGGGAAACCTGTCCCATAAAAGAACGTGCATTTTCATCCGTAGAAAGCACATACCCGGTGAGTGCACAACTTTGAATCTGACATCTGGTAAGACTTGTTTCGAGTGTGGGC
>JAIIAN010000245.1 GCA_022717655.1 Bacillota bacterium
TATATTATCATCTTTTCAGTTATTTGTCAACAACTTTTTTTATTTACTGATAATATTGATAAAGTTCTGTATTTTCTCTGTCACTTATCAGCGACAACTTTGATACTATATCATATTCCCAACTGCATGTCAACATATTTTTTTAATTTTTTAAACATTTTCTTTTATTATAATTTTTCAAGCTATTAATACAATAAAAAAAGAAACTCTTGAATTAGTTCTTCTCCAAGAGTTTCTTCTATAACTACTACTTATTACTATTACTTATTTTTTATCAGCCTTTAATACCAGACTGTGCCACACCTTCAATAAACTGTTTCTGGAACAGGAAGAAGATTACAACTAACGGTACTACCGCTAATACTGCTCCTGCCATCTGCATTGGATACTCAGTAGTATACTGTCCCTGTAAAGTTGACAGTGCCGGTCCAAGTGTCATTTTTTCCATTGAGGTGTTTACAATCAATGGCCACATAAAGTCATTCCATGCGAACTTGATTGTAAAGATTGCAAGCGCTACAATACCTGGTTTTACCAGTGGAAGCATAATCTGTCCAAAGATGCGGAAACGTCCACATCCATCTACAATTGCTGCCTCTTCGAGTTCTTTTGGCAAAGACATAAAGAACTGTCTTAAAAGGAAGGTACCAAATGCACTAAACAGATTTGGCATAAATAAAGCCGGAATGGTATCCAGTAATCCCATTTTCTGGATAATCTGATACTGTGGAATCAGGAAAATCTGTCCCGGAACCATAAGTACAGATAAAATCAATACAAAGATTGCGTTTTTAAATGGGAAATCAATTCTTCCAAATGCATAACCTGCCATAGAACAAAATGCAATCTGTACAATGGTCGTAACAACTGTGGAAATAATTGTATTCATATATACTGTTCCAAATGGAATTGCAGAGGATACAATTGTATGATATGCGGTTGTCACAAATTTTTCCGGAAAGATTGTCGGCGGAATCTTCATCGCTTCTCCGGATGTTTTAAATGAAGTTAAAATCATCCATAAGAATGGAAATACTACAACAGCAACTCCTGCGAGAAGAATCAGATGGACAATCAAATGATTAATATTTAATTTTTTTGTTTTCACTCTCATTCTCCTCCTTAATCATAATTTACCCATTTTTTCTGTCCAACCATCTGGATTACAGTAACCAGCATGATTGCCAGGAAAATAAGGATTGAAATTGCTGCTGCATATCCTTTATGACCATAATCAAATGCCTGTCTATAGAACAGCATAACAACGGTCTGTGTGGATTCATACGCCGGATTCGCTTTTCCTACCATCATATATACAGTATCAAATACCTGGAAGCCACTGATAATGGAAGTAATCATAACGAAGAACACTGTCGGTGTAAGCATCGGTATCGTAATTTTGAAAAACTGCGTAACCGCACCTGCTCCGTCAATTGCCGCTGCTTCATAATAAGTTTTGCTGATTCCCTGCATACCTGCAAGCAGAATAATCATGTTGTAACCAACTGTCATCCAGAGTCCAACAATCATAATTCCAAACAGTGCAGTGTGGCTGTCTGTCATCCAGTTATGACCTTTTCCGCCTACCGCTCTGATGGCACTGTTTAAAATACCCATCTGTTCGTTATACATCCATTTCCATACCATAGCTACCGCAGCTGACATCGTTACAGAAGGCAGGAAATATAATGTACGATAAATCGATTTTCCTCTGATTTTTGCATTCAGCAGAGCTGCTAACAAAATTGATAAAAACAGCCCTAACGGTACAGTTACGATAACATATTTTAAGGTGTTGCCGAATGTTCTCCATACCTCTTTATCACCCAGCATTTCTTTATAGTTTGCCAGTCCTACAAATGTAGACATGTTAAACTTGTTTACATCATTAAAACTAAACCAGAAGTTCTGGATGAACGGCCAGATATAGAACACCAGCAAGCCAATTGTGACCGGTGCAATTAAAATATAAGCTGCAATCCAGTCTTTTTTCTGTCTTTTCGACGCTTTTTTTCTTGGTACTTTTGCTTTCACTTCAGCCATTCTTTCACCTACTTTATTACTTTGCTAAGAGTGCATCTGCTTCTGCTTTTAATCCGCTGCAGGCATCTGCAAGTGACATTTCTCCATTATAAGCTTTTGTCAGCCATGTAGATTCCAGGTCATACAGTTCTGCTGCCTGTGAGCAAACCGGAAGTGGATAAGCTTCATCTGCATGATTTGTGTAAGCTGCTAAGTTATACTGGCTGTTTGCATCTGCGAAGTATTTCTGAGCATCTGTTCTGGCGGAGATAACTACACCTGTCTCGCCCTGAATCTGCTGTGCTTCAGCACTTCCAAGCCAGATAGCAAATTTTTCAGCTTCTTCTTTGTTTTTAGAACCTTCATATACTGCATATCCAAGACCATTGATGCAGTTATCTTCTACACCATTGAATGTAGGAATTTCAACACAGTTAATTTTATCTTTGATTGTATCATTGGATGCATATTCCGGAACCATGTAAGAACCTGCAAAGTTCATTGCAATCTGTCCGCCTTCAAACATTGCATCTGCAGATGTTTCTGCAAGTGTAGCTGCACTTGGTGAAAGTCCTGCATCAATCATATCAATCCAGCACTGGATACCTTCCTGAGTTTTTTCATCTTCGTATCCTGTTTCTGTTGCATCATCATTTAAAATCCAGCCGCCGTTTGCGTATACTGTCTGATAATACCATGTCTGGAAATCAACCGGGCACGCAAATGCATAAGTACCTTCCGGAAGTTTGTCTTTTAATTCTGTTGCCAGAGCCACTAAATCATCATAAGTCATATCATCTGTCGGATAATCAACTCCAGCCTGGTCAAACAGTTCCTTGTTATACCATAATGCGTTTGTATCGAAGTCTTTCGGTACTGCATAGTTTTTGCCATCACGAACATAGTTGTTTACCAGTGTTTCTGAAAAATTGTCGTTGATGTCAGAATCAGCGATTGCAGAAGAAAGGTCATCTAAGATTCCACCTTCCTGATAAGCATCCAGATGCAGTACGTTTAACCAGAATACGTCAGGAGCTGTTCCGCCGCCTGCTGCTGCTTCTAATTTTGTCCAGTATTCTCCACCTTTGTATGGTGTTAACTGAATTTTAACTGTCACGTTCTCATTTTCTTTTTCGTAAGCTTCAATCAGTTTTTCCATTGCAGGTCTCTGATTTTCATCCCAGATACCGAATGTTAATTCTGTTTTACCTTTTGATGAACCGCTTTTTTCATCAGAAGAACCGTCGCTGCCTGAACCGCATCCTGCAAGCATGCTTGCACCAAGGATTGCAGTCATTCCGAATGCTACCATTTTTTTCATGTTTTTCATAATACTTCTCTCCTTTTCTTATTATGAGTGTTTTGTTTTTACAGCTATCTATGAAAACGGTTTTCCGTTTTACATACTTCCTTTTTGCCGGATATCATCCAGCTCAATTACGGCTCCGCCGTGTAGTCTTGATTCCTCTGCTGCAAGAGCACAGTAATGACTCTCTACAGATTTTTCCAGTGAAGTAATAGAAGGACTCTCTTCTCTGTTTCCAAGTAAGATATCCACAAATTCTTCTACCATTACAATATCTCCACCGCCATGTCCTGAAAAATCATCGGATAATTCAGAAGCCGGAATCAATTCTGTTTTTAATTTTGCTCCAAAAAGTGTAGTTTCAATGAAATCATCTTCCACATCCCAGGAACCCATTGTTACATTCATTTCACCTTTCGTTCCACAAAACTGTGCATGTCTTGCAAAATCAACAGTGTGACCATTCATGGAAAAACTCATCGTTGAACCATCTGTCATATTTAAATTTACAACCTGATGGTCTACTACATCGTTATCGCAATGATAAACGCATCTTCCATAAGGTCCGGTTTTTAATGCTTCTTCTACAG
>JAIIAN010000027.1 GCA_022717655.1 Bacillota bacterium
TCTCCTGTGGAAGCATATTTTGAGAAAATAATATGACCGGACTGTTCCCCTCCGAGAATGCATCCATTGTTTGTCATATATTCGTATACATATTTGTCTCCGACTGCTGTCTTTTCGTAGGAAATTCCTTCTCTGTCACAGGCTTTATACAGCCCCAGATTGGACATAATTGTGGTAACAATCGTATTGTTGTTTAATTTGCCCTGCTCTTTCATATATTTTCCACAGACATAAAGAATTAAGTCTCCATTGATTTCTTCGCCCTTATCATCTACTGCGATACAGCGGTCTGCATCTCCGTCATAAGCAAATCCGACATCTAACTGATTGTCTTTTACAAACTGCTTTAAGACTTCAATATGGGTAGAACCACAGTTCATATTAATGTTTGTTCCATCCGGTTCATTATTAATGACATAAGTTTTCGCACCTAATGCATCAAATACACTTTTTGCAATTGCAGAAGCGCTTCCGTTTGAGCAGTCCAGACCCACTCTTTTGTTTTTAAATGCACGGGTCGGAATGGAAATCAAATATCCAATATAACGATTTCTTCCTGCTGAGAAATCTACAGTACGTCCAATGTCCTCTCTTTTTGCAAATGGAAGTTCCGGTATTTTTCCATCAATGTATTCTTCGATTTTTGCTTCTACAGAAGCCTCTAACTTCTGTCCGTTTCCATTAATGACTTTAATTCCATTATCATAAAATGGATTGTGGCTTGCAGAAATCATAATTCCACAGTCAAATCCTTCGGTACGAACAACGTAGGAAACACTTGGAGTTGTCGTTACGTGCAGTAAGTATACATCCGCACCAGACGCAGTCAAACCTGCTACCAGTGAATATTCAAACATATAACTGCTTCTTCTTGTATCTTTTCCGATTACAATCTGCGCTTTGTGCGCCTGTCCATAGTACCATCCTAAAAAGCGTCCTACTTTATAAGCATGTTCTACTGTAAGATTTACATTTGCTTCTCCACGAAAACCATCTGTTCCAAAATACTTTCCCATCGCTATTTACTCCTATCTTTTAAGATTAAGGTAATACTTAAAATTTCTTTTTATGCGTAAAGGTTCTGATTATAAATGCCTTTTTCTACCAGTTCTTCAAATGCTTTTGTCACTGCTTCTTTATCTTCCTGATAGGTCACTCCAAACCAGGTATCATTTGTCTTTAATACGGCAACATCTGCCTTATCTTCTTTGATTAAACCATCTACAACCGTTGGAAGTAAATACTCTTTTTTCAAATCTTTCGGTCTGCAGTTACTTAAAAATTCTACAAATCCTTTTTCTAATGTATCCATAAATGCGGGTGTCAGTCCCCACATATTCATGGATACCAGACTCTCTTCATCTAATGCACGGATACTTCCATCTTCAGCTTTTGTAACTGGTCCTTCTGGTGTTTTTTCGATGTTATAGGTTTCCTGAATTCCCACCAGATTCTTCTTTTCATCCAGTGCGCAGACACCTCTTGTCACACCGCCATTATCACTTAAGGTATTTTTTAATACAAATCCCGCCATACAAATTTCGAGTTTATCTGCCGGTTCTTTTTCCGCTACCAGATATTCATGCAGTTTTACAAATGCTTCCTTTCCATAGTAATCATCTGCATTGATTACTACAAATGGCTCATTGATAACATCTTTTGCAGATAAAATTGCATGTCCGGTTCCCCACGGTTTGGTTCTTTCTTCTGGGCATTCAAATCCTTCCGGTAAATCTTTTACATCCTGAAATGCGTACTCTACTTCTGTAATTTTCTCAATACGATTTCCAATAATTTCACGGAATTCTGCTTCAATGTCTTTTCGGATAATAAATACTACTTTGTTAAATCCTGCTTCCAATGCATCATGGATAGAGTAATCCATAATAATTTCTCCACTTGGTCCTACTTTTGCAAGCTGTTTAATTCCGCCTCCAAATCGACTTCCAATTCCTGCGGCCATAATAACTAATGACGTTTTCTTCATCTTATCTTCTCCATTATTCTTTTATACAGTTTATTCTGCTTGTTCTTTAGTTTCTGTTTTTACCTTTTATTCCTCACCCTGCAGATTACTCAGTTTGGCTGCCTGGTCTGCTGCAATCAGACTGTCGATAATTTCTTCAAGGTCTCCATTCATAATAGAATCTAAACGATGTAAAGTCAACTTAATTCTGTGGTCTGTTACTCGTCCCTGTGGAAAATTATAAGTTCTGATTTTTTCAGAACGATCTCCTGTACCAACCTGACTTCTTCTTGCTTCTGCTTCTTCATCATGTCTCTTTTCCAGTTCCATCTCATATAGACGGGAACGCAGAATTTTCAATGCTTTATCTTTGTTCTTTAATTGTGATTTTTCATCCTGACAGGAAATAACGATTCCGGTCGGAATATGAGTCAGACGTACTGCGGAGTCTGTTGTGTTGACACACTGTCCTCCGTTTCCAGATGCACGGAATACATCAAATTTACAGTCATTCATATCCAGATGGAAATCAATTTCTTCTGCTTCTGGCATAATTGCAACCGTAATCGTTGAAGTGTGAATACGTCCACCACTCTCTGTCTCCGGTACACGCTGTACACGATGTACACCACTTTCATATTTCAATTTGGAATACGCACCGCGTCCAGTAATCATAAAGGTAACTTCCTTAAATCCGCCGATTCCATTTTCATTTAAGCTGAGCATTTCTGTTTTCCAGTTCTGAGACTCGGCAAATTTCACATACATACGGTAAATTTCAGCAGCAAACAGCGCTGCTTCATCTCCACCTGCACCTGCACGAATTTCTACGATTACGTTTTTCTCATCATTTGGGTCTTTCGGAAGTAATAAGATTTTCAATTCATGCTCTAACTCTTCGATTCGTTTTTTGGCATCGGAAAGTTCTTCTTTAAGCATTTCTTTCATCTCTTCGTCTGATTCTTCCTCTAACATCATCAGACTGTCCTCTACGGTTTGTTTGCAGTTTTTATACTCTGTATAAGCGTCTGCAATCGGCTGTAAGTCACTTTGCTCTTTCATCAGTTTCTGAAATCTTGCAGTGTCATTTGCCACTGTCGGTTCATTTAATTCATTTAATACTTCTTCCAGACGAATTAAAATATCATCTAATTTATCAAACATGGGATTCCTCCTGTTTTTTTCTTCCAATTACAACCCGGTCAAGTCCTGCCAAGTCTTTTACTACTCTTGTATCTTTAAATTGTTTTTCTTTAAGCATCTGGCTGACAGCATCTCCCTGATTGTATCCAATCTCAAATGCCAGAATTCCTCCGGCATTTAAATAAGCTCCCGCCTGCCTTGTAATTTCACGATAAAAATACAAACCGTCTTTCTTACCATCCAGTGCCATTCTCGGCTCATGTTCCCTTACTTCTTCCATTAAGGTTTCAATCACTGCACTCTCAATGTAAGGCGGGTTCGACACGATTATATCATACTTTCCATTTATGTGGGAAAATAAATTACTCAAACACCAGTCTGCTTTTAAATTCAGCAGACTGCCATTTTTTTTCGCAACTTCGAGTGCTTTTTCAGACAAATCTGCCCCAAGTCCCTCTGCTCCTTCTATATTGGCAAGCAGACTCAGCAAAATACATCCACTGCCGGTACACATATCCAAAATTTTCGGTGCCTGCATGTTATACTTCTTTACAGCCGACAGCACTTCTTCTATCAACACTTCGGTATCCTGTCTTGGTATCAGCACATGTTCATTGACATAAAAAGGCAGACCGAAAAACCATGCCTCATGCGTAATCTGCTGAAGTGGAATATGGTTTGCCCTCTTTGCTAACAGACTGCGGTATGTTTCTGCTTTTTCTTCTTCTACCGTTTCATTTTGTTCCAGGAAAAAACGGGCACGGTCGATTTGAAATACAAATTCCATCAACAGCCACGCATCCACCTCAAAATCCATTATCTCTGCCTTTTGAAGGATTTCTTTTCCCTCTAAAAGCAGAGTTCTATAAGTTATCATTGTTTTCTCCTGCTGTATCTGCCGTACGTTCTTTGGCTTCTGCTCTTTTAATTTTTTCTTCGGCATTTTCAAAATTTTCACACAGATATGCTTTCCAGTCAAACACTGCTTCCACTGCCGTAATTGCAACTTCCACCATATCCGGTGTCGGTTCTTTTGTCGTAAGTTTCTGCATACAAAGTCCTGGCTTTGACAACAGTGCAACGACTTTATTTTCGCTGTTTCCGGCAAGACGTATAAATTCATACGAAACACCTGCTACAACCGGCACAAGCAGAACACGAATCACAACACGCATCCACATTGTTTTGACCGGCACAATCGCAAAAAATCCGATAAAGAAAATGATACTGATAATAATAACAAAAAACAGAAAACTAGTTCCGCATCGTTTATGAAAACGGGAACTCTTCATTACATTTTCAACGGTAAGCGCTTTTCCGCTCTCGACGCAGTTAATACATTTATGTTCTGCTCCATGATACATAAAGACTCTTTGAATGTCCTGCATCTTGGAAATCAGAACCAGATACGCTAAAAACAGGGCAATTCGGATAAATGCCTCTGCCACTGTTACTGCGGACTCGCCTGAACCTACTTTTCTTAAAAGGCTTGCAATCAGATACGGAAGCACCATGAAAAGTCCAACTGATATCACTACAGAAAAAATCATCGTAATCGTCATTAAGACATTTTCCTGTTTTTTCTGTTTTGCCTCGTATTTTGTAAGTTCTTCCCCACTCAATGCCTCTTTTTTTACTTTTTCCTCTTCTTCCTCTTCAAAGAAAGAAGCAGAATACATCAGACATTTTGTACCAATTACAAGGGAATCAATAAAACTAAACACACCTCTTATAATTGGCAGGGAGAGGATTTTTTTATTTTTCATGACGCTTTTGTAGTCTTCTACTTTTACTTCGATTTCTTTATCCGGTTTACGGACTGCAATCGAGTAGACGTCTTTGTGGCGCATCATAATGCCTTCCATGACCGCCTGTCCACCAATATTGGATGATTTCATACTATAAACTCCTCTTTTTTTCGTTTCCCATGACAAAATTTCATACAAAACGAAAGAAGAGGCTGAAGTCCGAAAACCCCAGCCTCTCTTATTTGTTTTCTTATTTGTCCATTCCGTATTTTTTATTGAATTTATCAATACGACCACGAGCCTGTGCAGCTTTCTGCTGTCCTGTATAGAATGGATGACATTTGGAGCAAACTTCAACACGAAGTTCTGGTTTTACAGAACGAGTTGTAAAAGTATTTCCGCAGTTGCATACTACTGTACATTCCTGATAATTTGGATGGATTCCTTCTTTCATGATTTTCACCTCTTCTAAAAAATTTATTATTTATACTTTCCAGCGCCTAAGCGCATCCACACAAAGTTTCCATGGTAAACAGAATCTTCGATGGAGTATTTAATTTTGCGTTTTTAATTTCAAACAGCTTTTAAATTATATCATAGTAATTTTGAAAATGCAAGTCTTAATAGAGAAAACGTTGTTTTTTTACTGTCTGTACAAATTCCTTATTATCTTTTGTATGAGCAAACATATTTAAGATATTTTCAAGTGCCTCATCGGACTTCATTCCGTTTAAAGCTTTTCGCATAATATCCACTGCTTCAAGTTCTTCTTTACTTAATAATAAATCTTCTCTTCTCGTTCCAGATTTTACAATATCAATCGCAGGGAAGATTCGTTTTTCCTGAAGTTTTCGATTTAATACCAGCTCCATGTTTCCTGTTCCCTTAAATTCCTCGTAAACCACATCATCCATTTTACTTCCGGTATCCACTAGAGCCGTTGCAAGAATAGTCAGACTTCCTCCCTCTCTCATGTTTCTTGCTGCTCCAAAGAAACGTTTCGGCATGTGCAGCGCCGCTGGATCAAGACCACCGGAAAGTGTTCTTCCACTCGGTGGAACCGTAAGGTTATAGGCTCTTGCCAGTCTGGTAATGCTATCAATGAAAATAGTAACATCTTTTTTATGTTCCACCAGACGTTTTGCACGTTCAATTGTCATTTCTGACACACGTTTATGATGTTCTGGCAGTTCATCAAACGTAGAATAAATAATTTCCACATTGGAACCTTCAATTGCTTCTTTGATATCAGTTACTTCCTCTGGACGTTCATCAATCAATAAAATAATCAGATGCATCTCCGGATTGTTTTTCAAAATCGATTTTGCCACATCTTTTAATAATGTAGTCTTCCCGGCTTTCGGAGGTGATACAATCATTCCTCTTTGACCTTTTCCAATTGGACTGACTAAATCTACCACACGCATGGCAACACTTCCACCTGGACGTTCTAAATGCAGACGTTCATTTGGAAAAATCGGTGTCATGTCCTCAAAGTTATAACGATGCATCTCATTTGGTTTGATTCCATTAATTGATGTCACATAAAGCAGGGCAGAAAATTTTTCATTCTGGCTTTTTACACGAGTATTCCCCTTTAAAATATCCCCTGTCTTTAAATTAAATCTACGAATCTGGGACGGAGAAACATAGACATCATTTTCTCCTGGCAGATAATTATCGCTTCGGATAAATCCGTATCCATCTGGAAGCACTTCTAAAATTCCCTTTACACAAATTCCACTGTCGAGTTCTGACTGTTCCATTGGCGGACGCTCTGAACGCCCTTCTACACGATTGTCCGTATGGTTGTCTGTACGATTTTCTATTTTCTTCTCAACATGGCTTGTCTGTGGTACTTCTTCTTTTTTTACTTCCTGCTGAGTATTTAACGTAGTAGATTCCCTCTCCTCTTCATCTTCTTGCAGCAGTTTTTCTACCAATTCGCTTTTTTTCAGAGTAGAAATACCTTTCATCCCCCTTGCCTTTGCAAGTTCTTTCAATGACCCTAGTGATAGGGACAAATACTTTTCTCTCATATTATTTATAATCCTCTTTTCAAGCATTACTATTTTTAGTTTTCATTCTTTTTAAATCATTAGGAAATTTGTCAGACTCTGACAAGAATTTAATATTTACCTTTGTATGAGCATAATCATAACATAGTTTTTTTCAAAATGCAAAAAAATATTATGCAAAAAGAGAGCCAAACCTGTTTGTCAAGCGGATATTCGCAATCCGTTTTTCTACTTGCTCATAACCGAATATGACTCCCTTTTTTTACCTTTAGACCTTAATTGCCCAGCGCATTTTCGTGGAACGTGCTCTGCCATTTTGTGCACATTCCTTGGCAGATGGACGAATCACATCCTTTGCATAATCGGCATAAATTCCTTCTTTATAGCCTTGTTTTAAAGCTTTCTTCACTAACTTATCCTCTCCGGAATGGAACGTAAGGATTGCTGCTCTTCCTCCTGAACGCAAAGCGAATGGAAGTTTTTCCATAAATTCATATAATACTTCAAACTCACGATTTACATCAATTCTAAGTGCCTGAAAGGTTCTCTGACAGGTCTTTTTAATCGTCTCTTTCTTCTCTTTTTCCGGAAGAAAATCCAGCGTCTTTTCAATGATTTCCCGCAATTTTGTTGTCGTATCAATCTCATTTCCTTTTCGGATTTCATCGGTAATTGCCTTTGCCAATTCTTCGCAGTATGGCTCATCCGAATTTTCATAAAGCATACCAGCAAGCTCATCTTTTGTAATTGTCTTTAAGCGTTCTGCGGCACTGATTCCTGTCTCCTGATTCAGGCGCAAATCCAAAGGACCATCTACCTTAAAAGAAAAACCACGCTTTGGATTGTCAATCTGCATGGAAGAAACCCCTAGGTCTGCAAGTAAAAAGTCAAATCCTCCGACTTCTTTTGCAATTTCATCAATTGTGCAGAAATTCTGAAGCTTAATGGTTAACATATTCTCCCCAAATCCCGCTTCTTCTAATCGTTTTTTGGTTTTTTCTGCTTCTTCATGGTCTACATCCGTCGCATAGATATGCCCTTCTCCTTTTAAACATTCTAACATCGCTTTTGTATGACCGCCATAACCAAGCGTGGCATCAAATCCAATCTGTCCTGGCTTAATTTCCAGAAAATCAATAATCTCTTTTACCATAATAGAAATGTGCATACCAGCCGGTGTATTTCCCTTTTGGATGACATGTGCAATCGTATCTTGATATTTTTCAGGCTGTAATTCTTTATATTTTTCCTCAAATTTTTTCGGATATTTTCCTTTATAGCGTACTCTTCTTTTATATGGCTGTTGTGATTCTTGTGTCATAAAATACAGCCTTCCTTTCTTTGATTTTTTCTCTTTGAAACAAAAAACCTTGAAGACCTGAATTACTTCAGACCTCCAAGGTCATTTTTATGCTTTTATCATGTACTTACATGAACAAATTATGCATTTTTTTCAGCGATTGCTGCCTGAGCTGCTGCCAGTCTTGCAATCGGTACACGGAATGGTGAGCAGGAAACATAATCCAGACCAAGTTTGTTGCAGAATTCTACGGAAGATGGATCTCCACCGTGTTCTCCACAGATACCAACATGAAGGTTTGGATTAACCGGTTTACCAAGTTTGATAGCCATATCCATGAGTTTACCAACGCCTGTCTGATCCAGTTTTGCAAATGGGTCATTTTCAAAGATTTTAGCGTCATAGTAAGCATCTAAGAATTTACCAGCATCATCACGTGAGAAGCCGTAAGTCATCTGTGTTAAGTCGTTTGTACCGAAGCAGAAGAAGTCAGCTTCTTTAGCGATATCATCAGCTGTAAGAGCAGCTCTTGGGATTTCAATCATAGTACCAACTTCGTATTCAAGGTCAGAACCTGCAGCTTTGATTTCTGCATCTGCTGTCTCTACAACGAATTTCTTAACATATTTGAGCTCTTTGATGTCTCCAACAAGTGGAATCATGATTTCCGGTTTTACATTCCAATCCGGATGAGCTTTTTTCACATTGATTGCTGCACGGATAACAGCGCTTGTCTGCATTTTAGCGATTTCCGGATAAGTTACAGCAAGACGGCATCCACGATGTCCCATCATTGGGTTGAACTCATGCAGAGAATCGATGATTGCTTTAATCTGTTCAACAGTTTTACCCTGAGCATCAGCAAGTTTTTTGATGTCTTCTTCTTCTGTTGGAACGAATTCATGAAGCGGCGGGTCTAAGAAACGGATTGTAACTGGGTTACCTTCCAGTGCTTCATATAATTTTTCGAAGTCACCCTGCTGTTCCGGAAGGATTTTAGCAAGTGCAGCTTCTCTTTCTTCTACTGTTTCAGAACAAATCATTTCACGGAATGCATCAATTCTGTTGCCTTCGAAGAACATATGCTCTGTACGACAAAGACCAATACCTTCTGCGCCAAGTTCGCGAGCTTTTTTAGCATCTGCAGGAGTATCTGCATTTGTACGAACTTTCATTGTTCTGTATTTATCAGCCCATCCCATGATTCTGCCGAATTCGCCTGCGATTGTTGCATCAACAGTTGCGATTACGCCATCATAGATGTTACCTGTAGAACCATCCAGAGAAATGAAATCTCCTTCATGGTATTCTTTACCAGCTAATGTAAATTTCTTGTTTTCTTCATCCATTGTGATATCGCCACAACCGGATACACAGCAAGTACCCATACCACGAGCAACTACTGCTGCGTGAGATGTCATACCACCACGAACGGTTAAGATACCCTGAGCAGATTTCATACCTGTGATATCTTCTGGTGATGTTTCAAGACGAACAAGAACAACTTTTTCTCCTCTTGCAGCCCAAGCTACAGCGTCATCTGCTGTGAATACGATTTTACCGCAAGCAGCTCCCGGTGAAGCACCAAGTGCTTTTGCAACTGGTTCAGCAGCTTTTAATGCAGCAGCATCGAACTGTGGGTGAAGCAGAGTATCTAAGTTACGTGGGTCGATCATAGCTACTGCTTCTTCTTCTGTTCTCATTCCCTCGTCAACAAGGTCACAAGCGATTTTTAAAGCAGCCTGAGCTGTTCTCTTACCATTACGTGTCTGCAGCATGTACAGTTTACCATGTTCTACAGTAAACTCCATATCCTGCATGTCTCTGTAGTGATTTTCCAGAGTTTTGCAAACTTCTTTGAACTGTTTGAATGCTTCTGGGAATTTCTGTTCCATTTCGGAAATGTGCATAGGTGTACGAACACCGGCAACAACGTCTTCACCCTGAGCATTTGTAAGGAATTCACCAAACAGTCCGTTATTTCCTGTAGCCGGGTCACGAGTAAATGCAACACCAGTACCACAGTCATCACCCATGTTACCAAATGCCATCATCTGTACGTTAACAGCTGTTCCCCAGGAATATGGGATATCGTTGTCACGACGATATACATTTGCACGTGGGTTATCCCATGAACGGAATACGGCTTTGATAGCACCCATTAACTGTTCCTTCGGATCAGTTGGGAAGTCAGCGCCGATTTTTTCTTTATATTCAGCTTTAAACTGTTCTGCCAGTTCTTTTAAATCTTCTGCTGTCAGCTCAACGTCCTGTTTTACGCCTCTGTCAGCTTTCATTTTATCGATAAGTTCTTCAAAGTATTTTTTACCTACTTCCATAACTACATCAGAGTACATCTGAATGAATCTTCTGTAGCAGTCCCAAGCCCAACGAGCATTGCCGGATTTTTCAGCTAATACTTCTACTACTTCTTCATTTAAACCAAGGTTCAGGATAGTATCCATCATACCTGGCATAGATGCTCTCGCACCGGAACGAACGGAAACAAGAAGTGGATTTTCTTTATCACCGAATTTTTTACCGGTGATTTCCTCCATCTTTGTGATGGATTCCATAATCTGCTCCATAATTTCGTCATTGATTTTTCTACCATCTTCATAGTACTGTGTACAAGCCTCTGTGGTAATTGTGAAGCCCTGTGGTACCGGAAGACCCAGGTTTGTCATTTCAGCAAGGTTTGCACCTTTTCCACCGAGCAGGTTTCTCATGGTTGCATTACCTTCTGTGAACATATAAACCCATTTTGCCATTTGAACATTCCTCCTAAAAAGTGAGATATACAATGAATCGAATTGCTTCTTTTCACCGCGCTGTGCCAGCCCAAGCTCGCACACTAACTATTTTAATCATTTGACGATTATTAGTCAAGTAAAATGGAAAAAAATATTACATTTTATCCCCTTTTATTGCCTTTTTTCAATCGAAGCACCAGATGTCTTGGCAGACCATTTACCATAATCGGCTGATAATCGCCCTGAATCAACGGTTTTACATAATCTATGAAGTCTTTTGTCACATAAGTGGCATCACGATTCATCCAGTTTCTAGGCACTAATTTCTCCTCATTTGCAATGCGGTGCACGTCATAAATACCGGTTGCACTCATATACGGGTCATCTGAAACACGATCAATGACTACCATCTTTCCGGTATCTCCTTCATCGGCTGCTTTTACTGCTGCACCGCCAACCATAAATGCCTCATCAATGTCCACTCTTGAAGCCAGATGGGAAGCACTTCTCTGCAGGGTAGACAGTTCTACTGCTCTTGTCTTGCATCCACACTCTGCGGAAAGGAAATTCGCCAGATACGTGGCTGTTCCCTGTAACTGTTTATGACCAAATGCATCGACATAATCTCCGGAATTTCCAAGTTCACACACATAGCGTCCATCTGCAAGCTTGATTCCTTCCGATACTGCAATGACAACAGAGGTCTGTTTTTTCAAAAGTTCTTTTACTTTCTTTAAGAATTTTTCAATGTCAAACGGCACTTCCGGAAGATAAATTAAATCCGGTCCGTCGCAGTCCTCTGCTTTTGCCAGCGCAGTTGCTCCGGTAAGCCAGCCAGCATTTCTTCCCATTACTTCCATGACGGTGACCATATTTTTCTTATAAGTCAGCCCGCTTGCATCACGAATGACTTCTTTTGTGGATGCTCCAATGTATTTTGCGGCACTTCCAAATCCTGGTGTATGGTCGGTCAGTGCAAGGTCATTATCAATGGTTTTTGGAACCCCTAAAAATTTCTGGCTCTGTCCAGTCAAAATTGCATAATCCGATAATTTTTTAATCGTATCCATCGAATCGTTGCCTCCGATATAGATAAAGGCATCGATATCAAGTTTATTTAAAATCGAAAAAATCTTTTCATAGATTGCTTTATCCTCATGGATTTCCGGCAGTTTAAAACGACACGAACCTAGAAATGCTGACGGAGTCCGCTTTAACAGTTCAATATCCAGTTCTGTATGAATCTGTGTCGATAAATCCACGTACTGTTCATCTAAAAGTCCCTGAATTCCATGCAGCATGCCATATACTTTGTCAAATCCCCTCTCGATTGCATTTTTATAGACTCCTGCAAGGCTTGAATTGATTACGGATGTAGGTCCGCCCGACTGACCTACAATGATATTTCTTTTTTTTGCCATCTTGTTTTCCTCCTCTGGTCAAATTCTGCTGTTGCTGTCTATTATAGCAAATCTTTTTCTTTCTCGCAAGAAATTTATAGGGGTTTTGCACAATTATTTTGTTTATTTTTGTAGTTTTTTGTATTTTTTTACAACGCCATCATTGATTTTAATTCGAGCGAATATCCTCAATGAAAGCAAAAAACTTCTTTCATTCAAAAAAGAAACCCTGCCTTAAGCAGAGTTTCTCTTTCTTGTTCTTGTCTTAACTAATTTAATTAAAATTCAAATTTCTTTTCAAAGTAAGCTTTTAAGTCTTCGATTTTAATTCTTTCCTGTTCCATTGTATCACGGTCACGTACGGTTACTGCACCATCGTTTTCAGACTCAAAGTCATAAGTAACACAGAATGGAGTTCCGATTTCATCCTGACGACGATAACGTTTTCCGATGTTTCCTCTGTCATCAAATTCACAGTTGTACTGTTTTGCCAGACCTTCAAATACTTTTAATGCACCTTCGTTTAATTTCTTTGAAAGTGGAAGCACACCGATTTTAACAGGTGCTAATGCCGGATGGAAATGAAGTACGGTACGAACGTCATTCTTTTCAGCATCTAATACTTCTTCGTCATAAGCACTGCATAAGAATGCAAGCACCATACGGTCTGCACCCAGAGAAGGCTCGATAACATAAGGGATGTATTTTTCATTTGTCTCATCATCAAAGTAAGTTAAATCCTGTCCAGATACATTCTGATGCTGAGTTAAGTCATAATCTGTTCTGTCAGCGATTCCCCACAGTTCGCCCCATCCAAATGGGAAGAGGAATTCTACGTCTGTGGTTGCTTTACTGTAGAAGCTTAATTCTTCTTTGTCATGGTCACGATAACGAACTTCTTCGTCTTTTAAGCCAAGGCTGTGCAGCCAGTCAAGGCAGAACTGTTTCCAGTAAGCAAACCATTCCAGGTCTGTATCTGGTTTACAGAAGAATTCCAGTTCCATCTGCTCAAATTCACGAGTACGGAAAGTAAAGTTACCTGGTGTGATTTCGTTACGGAAAGATTTACCAATCTGTCCGATACCAAATGGTAATTTCTTTCTGGAAGTTCTCTGTACATTTTTAAAGTTTACAAAGATACCCTGTGCAGTTTCTGGTCTTAAATATACCGTATTTTTGGCATCTTCTGTTACACCCTGGAATGTTTTAAACATCAGGTTGAACTGACGGATATCTGTGAAATTATGTTTTCCACAAGTCGGGCATGGAATCTGATGTTCATCAATGAAAGATTTCATCTGTTCCTGAGTCCATGCATCTACGCTTCCTTCTAATGCAATTCCATTTTCCTGACAGAAATCTTCAATGATTTTATCTGCGCAGAAACGTTCATGACACTCTTTACAATCCATTAACGGGTCAGAGAATCCACCCAGATGTCCAGATGCAACCCATGTCTGAGGATTCATTAAGATTGCACAGTCTACTCCAACATTATATGGGCTTTCCTGAATAAATTTTTTCCACCATGCTTTTTTTACGTTGTTCTTTAATTCAACCCCGAGATTACCATAATCCCATGTATTAGCAAGGCCGCCGTAAATTTCGGAACCTGGATATACAAAACCTCTGGATTTAGCGAGTGCTACGATTTTTTCCATCGTTTTTTCCATTTTACAATACTCTCCTTATCTCTTTTACTTTTCCAAAAAGAAATCCTGCCTGTATGCTTTTTGGGTCCGCAGACAGCTGATTTCTCTTAAATGAAAACCTGTAAATTGTATTATACCCATAAAAACCCCAGTTGTAAAGCGTGTTCTTTTGCTACAGCTCCATAATCCGCAAAACTTCGAGACTTTTTAACTCCCTGTCTACCTGCCCTTTCATATACTCGTGCATCATTTTACAAAGGGTATCAAGCACTTCTTTAGTTACTGTAAACGTATATAATTTTTCCAGCTTTGAAGTTACAATATATTGAACGGTATACAAAACTGAAGCGTCCATTTTGATGGCATATCCCTTTGTTGTTTTATGACAGGATTCGCAGACTGCCCCTGATTTTGCCGGATAAAACCAAAAAAGCTGTTCCGAATTTTGACATTCCTGACACGAAAAGAAATCCGGACATTCTCCATTAATCACAAGTGCTCGAAGTTCAAAGACACATCGAATCAGCCGGTTATCCATTTTTCCTACCGTAAGTGCCCGAAGCGTCATATACAAAAGATTTAACATATCTGTCGCATCCATGTATTCCCGATAATAATAGGAGGCAAGTTCCAGAAAATAAAATCCATAATAAACTCCTGGCTGTTTTTTGGTAAGTTCCGTAAAATAATTTTTTATCCTTGCGGATTTTAACTGATAGCTGGTTCTTCCCTCATAGATAAAAAATGTTCCAAACACGAAAGGATTTGCAACGGCCAGAAATGCACTGTTTGGCTTTCTGGCTCCTCTTGCAAAAACTGTTATTTTTCCATATTCTCTGGTTAACAGCACCAATCTCTTATCAAAATCTCCAACCGGTGCTGCCAAAAGCACCATACCGGTTACTTCTCTTGCTTCTGTCATATTTCTTTTTTATCGTATCCAAAATTCTTAATCAGGTAATCACTGTCTCTCCAGTCTTTTTTTACCTTTACCCAGAGTTTCAGATTTACTTTCTGTTCTAACATGCGCTCAATTTCAAAGCGTGCTGCACTGCCGATTTTCTTAAGCATTGCCCCCTGTTTTCCAATAATAATTCCTTTGTGGGAATCCCGCTCACAGATAATCGTTGCTTCAATATCCACGATTCTTCCGTCTGGGCGTTCTTTCATGGTATCAATCGTAACGGCAATTCCATGTGGAATTTCTTCATCAAGGGTACGCAGTGCTTTTTCACGAATCAGTTCTGCCACAATCTGACGCTGAGGCTGGTCTGTAATCGTATCTTCATCATAAAACTGTGGCCCGTAAGGCAGGTATTTAAAAATACAGTCAATGACCGTATCCAGATTCTGGGCACGCAGTGCAGACGCCGGAACAATATCTGCGAAATCGATTAATTTTCTATAGGTTTCGATAAAACCTGCCACTTCTTCCTTCTTTACTGTATCTACTTTATTGATAACCAGAATCACCGGCAATTTACAGTTTTTTAACTGCTCTGCAATGTGACGGTCTCCTGGTCCAACCTGTGTTCCGGGTTCGACCAGCCATAAAATCACATCTGCATCTTTAAACGTACGGCTTGCTACATTTACCATGTACTCGCCTAATTTATTTTTTGCTTTATGAATTCCCGGTGTATCTAAAAATACAATCTGTCCACGCTCACAAGTATACACCGTCTGAATCTTATTTCTTGTTGTCTGTGCTTTTCTCGAAGTAATCGCAATCTTCTGACCAATCAGATGATTCATCAGGGTCGATTTTCCTACATTTGGACGACCGATAATTGCTACAAAACCCGATTTATAATCTTCTCTCATTTCACTGTCCTTTTTCTTTCTATCTTTCTTGACCTATTTCCTGCTCTCTGTCGTTCTATCCATCATTTTCAACCGATATCTATTACAGCAGGTGCTCTACGGTTTTAAAGAGGTCTTTTTCCTGTTCAATCTTTTCTTCGCTTCCAACAACACAGATTCTCTGCTGTTTTACGACGCAGTCTACTAAGTCAGCAAGCGCACGGATATCTTCTACGGTTGCATTTAAGATTTCCATTCGTTCTTTCTTTAACTCTTCTTCTGTCACCTTGCTGAACCACGCATTTAAAGAGACTGAACCTTTGGTGGACGGAGTCATCGGCACATCAAGGTCACTGATTGTTCCAATCACATACTTGGTCATTTCTCTTTCATCAGCATCAAAGTTACGGATATAATCTGCGGTGTGTTCAAATACTTCCAGTGTTTTTTTCAGATTCGGGTCACGATAAGACACCAGATAGCTGTCTCCACTGGTCTTGAAATCACTCATACAGCCATACGCTCCGCCTTTTACTCGAACATTCATCCAAAGGTATTCATAACTTAACATGACTTTTAAAATTTTGAGGCATCCGGTATACTCAAATCCCTGTTCTCTAAAGTTTCCGGCAGTTGCAACATACTGTACCTGTCCGGAAGTTTTAAAGCCTTCGTTTTTGACTTCATAAATTGGTGTGCAGGTAGTATCTTCGACCGTTTCATCAAACAGACACTCCTTAAAGGATGGAAGTTCTTTTTCCACTAAGTTACAGCCTTCTTCATCTGCCGTACAGCTGACGGTAAGATTCTCTTCTTTGAAAATCAGTTTTATTAACGTCTTAAGATTGGAAATTAATTCCCCTTTTTTCGCTTCAAAATTAGTTTCCAGTTCATCAATGACTTTATAAAACTCAACACCTGCAATCTGTTCCTGATAGTATGCATTTGCAGAGAAATAAGACAGCGCACGTTTGACTGCGGTGCTGTGACCTGCCTGTGCAAGTCCCATCTGTAATCTGGATTTCATTCTTGCGATAATCTCATACAGACGTTTTTCATCATCAAAAACAGAAGTGGTCAGAATTTCTTTTATCATTTCAAATACAAATGGGATTTTGTCATACAGCATTTTTGCTTTAATTCCTGCCATATTTCGGATATCCTGATTGTCTTTGTAATCGCCGAATCCCTGAATTCCAAATAAAATACCACCGCTGTTTGCATTGATTTCGTTGAAGAGTTCTCCATATTTATAATTCTTTGTATCCACATAACCCAGTACAGATTTTAAGATAGATGTGTACGGAATCAGTTTCTGTGGCACTTTTTTCAAATCAAAGAGCAGGTCTAAATAGCAGATTCCATTGGTATCAATATTGTGATGAAGCAGAAGGGTGTCTCCTGACTTTTTCGGTGTATTATAAATCTTAATTGTTTCTTTACTGATATCTGAACGTTTTAACATTGGAATCGTTGCAAGTGCTTCCGGAGTTTCCGGAGCTTCCTGATATTCTTTTAAATGAGCACTTTCTGCCACAATTTTTTCGAGTTCTTCTTTTGAAAGCGAATTTTTATAGGCTTCTAATTTTTCTTCTAAGGCTTTGTCTCTTTGTGCTGCAAGTCCACGTTTTGGATTCACTACGACAATGGATGCATGGGTATTGTCTAATAAATATTCTTTGATTAAGTCTTCAAAATATCGGGTCTGTGCTTTTTCTTTTAAACTGTCAAAAACTTTTAATTTGCAAAGATAATCAAATGGATGATTGTCATCGTAAAGCCAGCTGTCAAAGACATCCAGTCCATACATTAATCCCTTCGGATAGGAAGCATAATCGGCTTCTCTAAAACGGAATTCCATGTAGTTTATTCCCGCCAGAATCGCTTTTTTGTCAATTCCTTTTTCTACAATCTCTTCTAAGGTACTGCGAATCAGTGCAACAAATTCATCTTTCTTCTTCGGGTCTGCATTTTTCGCTACGATTGAGAAAAATGGCTGATAAATTCCATCTTCATAAGAACCCATAATATCTTTTCCCATACCGGCATCTAACAACGCCTGTTTCAGCGGTGCTCCAGGTGCAGATAACAGAGTATAGTCCAAAATATCAAATGCGGTATTTTGTTCTACATCCAGACTGTTTCCTGCCACAATATTGTAGGAAAGATAAGAATTTTCCTCTTCCGGCTCATTTTCGGAAACCGGATATTCCATGGTCAGTTCTTTTACTGCATCAAAGGCTTTCTGTTTTGGAATGGCAGAATCAATGACTGTCTCATCGTATTTCGAAAGATAATGTTCATCCATCCAGTTTAAACGTTCTTCCATATCCATGTTTCCATACAGATAAATATAGCTGTTGACCGGATGATAATAGCGTTTATGAAATTCCAGAAATTCGGAATAACTCAGTTCCGGAATGACATTCGGGTCACCGCCGGATTCCACGCCATAAGGAGTATCTGGAAACAGAGAATTAAACACTTCACGGTCCAACACTTCCTCCGGAGAAGAAAATGCCCCTTTCATTTCGTTGTAAACAACACCATTTAATTTTAAAGGTGCTTCTGTGCTTTCCAGCTCATAATGCCAGCCTTCCTGACGGAAAATTTCTTCTTTTTGATAAATATTCGGGAAAAATACGGCATCCAGATAAACATGCATCAGATTCTTAAAATCTGCATCATTACAGCTTGCTACCGGATACATCGTCTTATCTGGGTAAGTCATCGCATTTAAAAATGTGTTTAAAGAACCCTTTACCAGTTCTACAAATGGGTCTTTTAATGGAAATTCTTTTGAACCGCAAAGGACACTGTGTTCCAAAATATGCGCCACACCGGTACTGTTTGCCGGCGGTGTACGAAATGCAATATTAAACACCTTATTTTCATCTTCTGTTTCAAGCACCATTACTCTGGCACCACTTTTTTTATGCTTCCATAAGGAGCCCTTTGCATGAATGTCCGGAATTTCCTGTTCTAAAATCTGCTTATAAGCCGGTACGTTTTCTATCTTCATGTAATTTCATAACCTCCAAGTCTTTGTCGTCTTATGGAACTATTTTTTCTCCATTGTGTTTATTTTACCACATATTTTGAAAATATAAAACCAAAAACGGACGCCACCCGAAGGTGACGTCCGCCTGTTCTATTGACGAATTATAATTCTAACTTATGAATTACTCTTCTGTTTTTCCGTACAGAGTAACCAGTTTGTTCAGATATTCGTATCTAGCTTTAGCCTGTTCTTCATTTAATGCAAACAGTCTTGCAGCTTTTTCTGGATTAGAACGTTTCAGAGAATTGTAACGAACTTCTCCATCAAGGAATGCCTGGTAGTCTTCTGTTGGAGCTTTAGAGTCAAGTGTGAACTTGCTTTCTGCTTCTGGATTGAAGCGGAAGTTATGCCAGTATCCACATTTAACAGCTAATTCTTCTTCTGTCTGAGCTTTAGACATACCTTTCTTGATACCATGGTTGATACATGGAGCGTAAGCAATAATCAGAGATGGTCCCGGATATGCTTCTGCTTCTGCAATTGCTTTTACAGTCTGGTTGAAGTCAGCACCCATAGAAATCTGAGCAACGTATACATAACCATAGCTCATTGCGATAGATGCCATATCTTTCTTCTTCACTTCTTTACCGCCGGCAGCGAACTGTGCGATTGCACCTGTCGGAGTAGATTTAGAAGACTGTCCACCTGTATTAGAGTAAACTTCTGTATCGAATACCATAATGTTGATGTCTTTTCCACTTGCTAATACGTGGTCAACACCACCGAATCCGATATCGTAAGCCCATCCGTCACCACCGAAGATCCACTGGGATTTCTTAGCGAGGAAGTCTTTATTTTTAACGATGTCTTTGCATACATCACAGTCAATGCCTTCTAATGCTGCAACCAGTTTATCTGTTGCTGCACCGTTTGTAGCTCCTACAGTATAAGTATCTAACCATTCCTGGCAAGCTGCTTTTACTTCTTCAGAAGCTTTTTCATTTGCTGCTACAGCTTCAACTTTTGCTTTTAATCCTTCACGAATTGCTTTCTGAGCCAGTAACATACCGTAACCAAACTCTGCGTTATCTTCGAACAGAGAGTTATCCCATGCAGGACCCTGTCCTTTTGCGTTTACAGTGTATGGTGTAGACGGTGAAGAGTTACCCCAGATAGAGGAGCATCCTGTTGCGTTTGCGATGTACATTCTGTCACCGAATAACTGTGTGATCAGTTTTGCGTAAGGTGTTTCACCACAACCAGCACAAGCACCTGAGAACTCAAGTAATGGCTGTTTGAACTGAGAACCTTTTACAGTGTTTTCTTTGAATTTAGCGATAACGTCTTCTTTTTCCGGAAGAGTTACAGAGTAATCAAAGAATTTCTGCATTTCGATATTTGCTTCCATGTTTTCCATAGCAAGTGCTTTTGCACCTTTTTTACCTGGGCAGACATTTACACAAGAACCACATCCTGTACAGTCAAGAGCGGATACTGCGATAGCAAATTTGTACTGTTTTAATCCAGTCATTTCAAGTGTCTGAGGAGCATTTGCTGCTTCTTCTTCTGTCAGAGCTACCGGACGGATAACTGCGTGCGGGCAGACATAAGAACAACGGTTACACTGGATACAGTTTTCCGGATTCCATACAGGAACGTTAACTGCGATACCACGTTTTTCGTAAGCAGATGTTCCGGATGGTGTTGTACCGTCTACATAATCTTTGAATGCAGATACTGGCAGTGTATTACCTTCCTGAGCAGTAACTTTAGACTGAATATTGTTAACAAAGTCGATAACTTCTTTTCTTCCCTGTTCTGCATGTGTTGTGTCAAGACCTTCGTCTGCTGCTGTTTTCCAGCTTTCCGGAACAGTAACTTCAACGATCTGTTTTGCACCTTCATCGATAGCAGCCCAGTTCTTAGCAACTACATCATCACCCTTACGTCCGTAAGTAGCTTTTGCAGCAGCTTTCATTAAATCAATAGCCTGTTCTTCCGGAATGATATCAGCCAGTTTGAAGAATGCAGACTGAAGAATTGTATTGATACGTGTAGGACCCATGCCTGTTTCAATACCGATTTTAACACCATCAATTACATAGAATTTGATGTTGTGGTTTGCGATAAATGCTTTTACCTGTCCTGGAAGATGTTTTTCAAGTCCTTCCATATCCCATGGGCAGTTTAATAAGAATGTACCACCATCAACTAATTCCTGAACCATGTTGTATTTTCTTACATAAGAAGGATTATGACATGCAACAAAGTTTGCTTTGTGAATCAGGTAAGTAGATTTGATTGGTTTTTTACCAAAACGCAGGTGAGACATTGTAACACCACCGGATTTCTTTGAGTCATAATCAAAGTAAGCCTGAGCGTACATATCTGTGTTATCACCGATAATCTTGATGGAGTTCTTGTTAGCACCTACAGTACCGTCTGCACCCAGACCCCAGAACTTACAGTTGATTGTTCCTTCTGGAGTTGTAACAAGCGGAGCACCTGTTTCCAGAGAAAGATGTGTAACATCATCAACGATACCGATTGTGAATCTGCTCTTAGGAGCATCCTTCTCTAATTCCTTATATACAGCGAAGATAGATGAAGGTGGTGTATCCTTAGAACCAAGACCATATCTGCCACCAACTAATGTGATGTCGTTAAGTCCTGCTTCACGAAGTGTTGTAGCAACATCAAGGAAAAGAGGCTCACCAAGAGAACCTGGCTCCTTTGTTCTGTCAAGTACAGCAATCTTCTTAGCTGTCTTAGGAATAACCTTTAAGATAGCTTCTGATGACCATGGTCTGTAAAGTCTTACCTTAATAAGACCAACCTTTTCACCCTTAGCTGTAAGATAATCAATAACTTCTTCTACTACGTCGTTAACAGAACCCATAG
>JAIIAN010000246.1 GCA_022717655.1 Bacillota bacterium
TTAGAGAAATGGGAGGTTTTTGTCTCTGCTCACCCCTGTGTTTATCAAGGCTGAACGCATCCCGTATAAGAAATCTTATATATAATCTTTTTTTTTCTTTACGAAAAGAAGAGAAATTTTTCTTTTAGGGGGTCGGGGGTACGCTTCGCTATCCCCTCCATGTCTGGCGACCTTGAGAATGGTTTATTTGAATTTTGTGCGAGAATTTACAACGGGGAGAAGAAGAGAAGATACAGAAAAATATCAAGTTTTTTTCTGTGTGTTAAAATAAGTTAAAAATGTGTACCGTTTTTGGTTTCTTTTGTATTTTTGCAGACGAAATTAAAAAAAACAGACAAAATGGAGATCGTAAGTACAAGAGAATTTAGAGCCAACCAACGGAAATATCTTGGCATGGCTCATGGAGGTGAAGATGTGATCGTGAAATCTCGGAGCATGGGCAGCTTCCGACTGGTGCCAGTGTCTTCTGCAGATGTGCTAACAAACAAAACTGACCTGACGGGGAAAATTTGCCAAGCCCTTCGTGAGGTGCAGATGATGCGTGAAGGTAAACTCAAGGCGAAAACCATAGACGAGTTGTTGGATGAGCTGTAATATTATTCCAACGCCAAACTTCGAGGGAAGCCTTAAAACTTTGGCAAAGCGCTACAGGTCTATGAAGGTCGATTTTGCCAAATTCGTGAAGGATCTGGCTTCGGATCCGTGCCAGGGTACAGACCTCGGAGGAGGATTGAGGAAAATCCGCATGGCTATTAGCTCCAAGGGCAAAGGCAAGTCTGCAGGGGCGCGAGTTATCACTTATAACGTGCTGACCAAGGAACAGGACGGCAACGTGTATCTGTTGGAAATTTACGACAAGTCGGAAGCTTCAACGGTAAAAATGAACGTCATCAAGGAGTTGGTGATGGATTTGAACAGACAAAACGCTTGAAAAACGGCCATAGGGGCCATTTCTTTTCGCTTTAAGCCGTTTTTAGTACTTTTGCGGCAAATTCTATATTAAACGAGAAAAGACGGCTTAAAGCAAAAAAATACAGGCTTGCGAAACGTCAGAAATTCCAATTGGAGGTCTTTTAGGGGGTCGGGGGTACGCTTCGCTATCCCCTTCACGTCTGGCGACATTGCGGTTTTGGTCCTGACGGTATGGGGGCAGTGCTGCCCCCTATACCCCCCTCCATGTGCGCTTGTTGCAAAGGTGAAATTTTTAAAACTACAACTTTTTGGTGGGTAGTCCTACATTGCTGTTTTTCAAGCGTTCATACTGCTCTGGTGTGAGATTTCTAAGTATTTCGCGTATCTCGCTGATCACCTGGTTTACTTCTGTCTGTTTGTTGCTCATAACTTTGATTATTAAATTCGTTGCAAATTTTATCTCATTGCCATCCTTCATGTGCGCTTGCGCATCGAGGAAAAACACCAATAGATAGTAGCCTAATACTAAGTTAGCCAAAGATGGCCAACTTATTACCCTAAAATTTGCCATGCAAATTGACTATCGTGCGGCAAGCCGTTATGGTAAATTAGGCTCTCCGAGGGTACCAAGTTCTTTCAGCTTGGCTTTGAGCTGCTCATTCTCTTCAATGAGCAGCTGCTTCTCTTGGCTATCTGTCTCGAACATGGGCACCTCCACGCGGATCCGTCCTTTCAAGGCGAGCTTGTAGAGGTAGTCAACTGCCCAAAGAACTTTCTTACAGTCCTTTCTCTTCACGCCATCAGGCATGAGGTTTTGCAATTGCTTTGAGTTGAGCTGTTGAAGCAATTGCTCTTTCTCTGCCTTGCTGCTGAAGGTGACAGTGGCGTTATTTCGTTTCTTCTTTTCTCCCATTGCAATTGCTTTCAGAGGTCTTTTAGCCATTTCTTCCCGGCTTTGGTGTTAGTCCAAAGCAAGATACCTACTGCAATTACTGCAATACCAGTCATTGTAAATAACATTGCATCCATAATTATCTTTTTAAAATTTTATTGCCCGTTATTGCTGTTGCCTTTCTGTAAGCCCTATCAGCTTTTTAAACTCTTCAATTTCTTCAGCAGTGTGATTCTCCATCAGGTTTTTTATAATATCATTGCTGATATTTTGACTCCCCGAATTTCTAACCTTGCCAACAAACGGTGGAACGGTATTTGTCGTTTCAGTTTCTTCTTTCCCGTTTATCCAGACGAGCCAACCGTCTACTTTGTTTTGCATGTTACTTACAATGTTACGATTGAATTTCGTGGGGTTCGTTTCGTATTCTTTTTCCGCAGTTCGCAAGGATTCCACACAGGCTGCAAATAATTTGAACGCTCTATTCATATCTTCTTTCTCTTGGTTTCAATAACGATGTTAAAATCTTCACGCAGGACCTTTGCCCAGGAGTTCTGAACGTGTGTGGGGGACATTTCTTTGCTTTTGATAGCCTCGCGCCAATAGCACAGCCTGTTGTAGTAGTCATTACATCGAGGGCTCTTGAGTATTGTCTTTACGGCATCATCCGCGGAGCTGTCTGTTGGATATCCCATCGCTCTTTTTGTCCAATAATCAATCAACTCCTGCATAATTCTCTGAGGTGAACTAATGGCAGCGGTTGTCTGCGTTTTTATCTTGAATAGAATTGTATCTGCTTTTGGTTTGCGTCCGTCATTTTTTGGAAATCTGGTAATCATTTCGAAGTCAAACCATACATCACTTTCGCTTTCGAATATTCTCTTCTTCGCAGGCTCCAAAATTTTTGACTTTATTTGAAAATTTGAGTATTCTATATCGCTTCCAAGTTCAAAGTCCTTACGGAACTGCTTAATCGGATAGTAAAATGTCGTCTCGTCCCTTTTGCCACAAAGAAATTTATATATACGCTTCGTGCGATCTCCTCTCAGAGATAAAGCAATTGATTTGTTGAAGATAGTGCCGCCCACACCTTTGCCGAAATATAACAAGAACGGGATGGCCCACTTGTTGAAATTAAGAGTGATGTAATTGCTTCCAATGTGGTCATGAATGGTGGTTATAATGGTTCCGTAGGTCTTAACACCACGTCCTGAACCAGCGGGCTTCCACCGAAACGAAAATATCTTTTTAGATAAATTCATTGCTTCTTTGACAACGGCATTCTTGCTATTTCTTCCGCCAGCCTCGTCACACTTGATAACAACATAAGGTTCTCCGAATAAGTCAATGGGTATTTCATCTCCTTTTGTCATAAATCGCTGGAGTTGGTCTGTTATCAGCGTCAAAATGTTCTCTTGTACAGCGGTAACGCTGAACTGCCCAAACGTTACATTGTCTGGCTGAATGAGCATCAGCTTCTTAATGCTTTTCTTTGCAGCCTCATAGCGGAGATACATTTTTTCTTGGGTCTCTCCCGTCTCGATGTCAAAGGAATTGGCAATAATGGTATTGCTTGGCTCCTTTGATAATGCTTCTTCGTTAAAAGCCATAAAACCGTTATGTCTGGCGTCTTTTTGGGCATTAAGCACCTCGTTGAGCCGTTTGCGCTCTTTGGCTTCTGCCTCGTAGCTATCGAAAAGATCTTTTGTCTCTGTCATGTTATTTCACCATTAGATGTTCCATTCCTGCGTTCTTCATCCACTCGTTGTAATGCCGGATGCTCTCCTTTGTTGTTAGATTCCTTGAAAGGCGATCTTCCAATTCGGCTGCCATCACAAGTTCTTCTCTGCGCAAATCTCGGCCGATGTGCTCGAGACTGCTTTCTATCTGTTGAAGTTTCCGTTTCATGTTCTTTTAGCTTTGATTCCTGATGCAAAGATAGTAAATAAAAACACCCGATAAAAGCTTTCGGTATTTTTTAACCTTTTTTTTAGAGAAATGGGAGGTTTTTGCCTGTTTTTTTCTTAGAGAAATGGGAGGTTTTTGTCTGCGAATCTTAGAGAAATGGGAGGTTTTTGTCTCTGCTCACCCCTGT
>JAIIAN010000247.1 GCA_022717655.1 Bacillota bacterium
CTGCGCCAGCAGCTGATGCTTATCTTTTTCATGGATTTTATGGCATTTCTTGTGATTTTTTTGAAAAAGCAGGAATTGGAAATTATTTATTTTTTTATAGCGCAGTTGTTGTATTTTATTGCAGTTCAGATTTTATACCGGATTTTTTATAAAAATTCATCTTTGCTTTTACTGAATCATATGTGTATGTTATTGTCCATTGGTTTTATTATGCTGGCAAGACTGGACATGGAATCCGCAGTGCGTCAGTTTGAAATTGTTGTGATTGCGACAATCATTGCGATGGTCATACCGGTTATGATTCATAAGTTCCGGTTCTTAAATAAATGGACCTGGTTTTATGCGGTGGCAGGGCTTTTGCTTTTGCTTACTGTGCTGGTACTTGGAAAAAATGTAAATGGAGCAAAAATTAATATTTCACTTGGTGGATTTGCGTTTCAGCCATCTGAGTTTGTAAAGATTATTTTTGTATTTTTTGTAGCCTGCAGGCTGTATAAGAAAAAAACAGAGTTTCGAGACCATGTGATTACAACGGCAATCGCAGCAGTGTATGTTTTAATTTTGGTTTTATCAAGAGACTTGGGAAGTGCCGTTGTATTTTTTATTACTTATGTGGTAATGCTTTATGTAGCAACCAAAAAACCGCTTTATCTGCTTGCTGGACTTGGTTCTGGTTCTCTTGCAGCGGTAGCAGCCTATTTTTTATTCAGTCATGTAAGACAGAGGGTGGTTGCATGGAAAGCCCCGTTTTCGGTGTATCAAAGTTCCGGCTATCAGATTGTTCAGGGCTTATTTGCAATTGGAACAGGAGGCTGGTTTGGAATGGGACTTTGTCAGGGTTCACCGAGTATGATTCCATTTGTAAAACAGGATTACATGTTTGCTGCAATCTGTGAAGAATTAGGCGGAGTGTTTGCAATGTGTCTGATTTTAATCTGTATGAGTCTGTTTCTTTTAGTAGTGAATATCTCACTGCAGATTAAACGACCATTTTATAAATTGATTGCCCTTGGACTTGGAACAGAATATGCGTTTCAGGTATTTTTGACCATCGGTGGAGTAACAAAATTTATTCCAATGACGGGAATTACACTTCCGTTAGTCAGCTATGGAGGAAGTTCTGTTCTTAGTACCATTATTATGCTGGCAATTATTCAGGGATTGTATATTTTAAGAGAAGATGAGGATGATGAACTTGAGAGACAGAAAAGACGAGCAGCAACGCAGATGGCAAGACGAGAAGCGCAGAGAACAGCAGGCGAAGCTTTCAAAAAGAAGAGCACGAGAGGCTAAGAAAATACGAAATCGGGAATATACGATAGTAAGTTATTTCTTTGTCTGCATTTTTATTTCGCTGATTGCTTATATGATATATTTTGAAGTAGAAAAAAAAGACAGTATTATTAATAGTCCGTATAATACAAGGCAGGACCAGTTTGAGGACCGTGTTGTGCGTGGAAGCATTTTATCAGCAGATGGACAGACGCTTGCCTACACACAGGTCAATGAAGATGAGACAGAGACAAGAATTTATCCGTTTAATAATCTGTTTGCGCACATTGTTGGATATGATTCCAATGGAAAAAACGGACTGGAGTCTTTAGCAAATTTTGAACTGATGACCTCCCATGACGGTTATGTCAATCAGGTAAAAAATGAGATGCAGGAGACAAAAAACCAGGGAGATAATGTGGTGACAACCTTAAATACCTCCCTTCAGCAGACGGCTTATGATGCGCTGGGAGAGAATCAGGGAGCAGTTGTTGTAATGGACCCGAAAAGCGGAGCAGTACTTGCAATGGTAAGTAAACCAGATTTTAATCCAAATACAGTTGCACAGGACTGGGATTATCTGACCAGTGATTCTTCCAACAGCAGTCTGTTAAATCGTGCAACACAGGGCGCTTATCCTCCAGGTTCGGTCTTTAAGATTGTAACGGCACTTGCGTATTTAAGAAGCGAGAATGGAAATCTGGATAATTTCACTTATACCTGTAACGGAAGTATTACCGTAGATGACCATACCATCAGCTGTTATGATGGAGAAGAACATGGAACGGAAGATTTTGAAACCGCATTTGCAGAATCCTGTAACAGTGCATTTGCAAATCTTGGAATGGAACTTGGCAGTAAAAAGCTGACAAGTGCGGCAGAAAGTCTGCTATTTAATAAAAAACTTCCGGTTTCTATCAGCTATAACAGTAGTAAGTTTGAATTGGGAGACCACCCTGGAAATCCGCTTTTGATGCAGACTTCGATTGGACAGGGAAATACTCTGGTTTCTCCGATGCATATGGCGCTGATTGTAAGTGCAATTGCAAATGATGGTGTCCTGATGAAACCGTATTATATTCAGCAGGTACAAAATGTAAATGGAGATGTGATAAGCAAGACAAAGACATCGGAATATAAAACACTTATGACAAAAGATGAGGCTTCCAAATTAAAACAGCTGATGCAGGAGGTTGTAAACCGTGGAACCGCTTCTGCCTTAAGTGGAGAAAGTTATTCGGCAGCCGGAAAAACAGGTTCTGCGGAATATTATGGAAGAGACGGAAGTATTCATACACATTCCTGGTTTGTGGGAATGGCAGAAAATGACGAATCACAGCTTGTCGTTGCGGTAATTGCAGAAGGTGCAGGAACAGGAAGTTCTGTAGCCGTGCCGATTGCGCATCAGATTTTTAATCAATATTATTATTAATTCTTAATCGTAAATCCTTGCGCAGGTTCTTAAAAAGAGGTATACTAAACACAATGAAACACAACGCTGACCGAGAGACGGTCTTTACAGGAGGACTTGCAAAATGATTGAAGCAACGAGCTGTGGCGGGGTGGTAATATATCGCGGAAAGATACTGACCTTATACAAATCCTACAAACATAAATATGAAGGATGGGTATTGCCAAAAGGGACAGTAGAAGAGGGCGAAGACTATAAAGACACGGCACTTAGAGAAGTAAAAGAAGAGTCGGGAGTGACAGCAAATATTATTAAATATGTTGGAAAAAGTCAGTATAGTTTTTGTATACCGGAGGATACGGTTGAGAAAGAGGTACACTGGTATCTGATGTCTGCGGGAAGTTATTACAGCAAACCTCAGAGAGAAGAATACTTTGTGGATTCCGGCTTTTATAAATTCCATGAAGCATACCATCTGTTGCGGTTTTCAAATGAGAGACAGATTTTGGAGAAAGCTTATAATGAATACCTGGATTTAAAGAAAGCAAATCTTTGGGGAAACAGAAAGTATTTTTAGGGGAGAAGGGACTGGATTTTCAGTCCCTTCTGTGCTATCAGGAAAGTACGTTTGAGAAATCCGAGCGTATTTAGAAACAATAAGGAGGCAAAGGCTATGTTAGAACAGATTGATTTAACCAAAACAATGGAAAAAAAGACTTATCGTGAAGAAATAGCACAGATGGAACTGACTCTTGCAAGACTGCAGAGAGCATGTAAAGAACAGAAAATACCAGTTATCATCGTATTTGAGGGATTTGATGCAGCAGGAAAGGGACTTCAGATTAATAAGCTGATTCATCCATTAGACCCAAGAGGATTTCATGTGTTTGCAATGAAAAAAGAGACAAAGACCGAGCAGATGTATCCGTTTTTGTGGCGCTTTTGGACGAAAACCCCAGAAAAAGGAAGAATTGCAATTTTTGATACAAGCTGGTATCGTCATGTATCCGTTGACTTTTTTGAAAAGAAACTTTCAAAAGAAGAACGAAATCTGGCATATCGGGAAATCAATACATTTGAGCGGACTTTAACAGATGATGGGGCGGTTGTGATAAAGTCATTCCTTCATATCAGCAAAAAAGAGCAGAAAAAACGATTTGAAAAACTGCTTGATTCAAAAGAAACTGCCTGGCGTGTCAGCAGGGAAGATTTAGAA
>JAIIAN010000028.1 GCA_022717655.1 Bacillota bacterium
ATCTATAATAAACACGACATCCTGTCGGTAGTATTCATCTAACTGCTGTGCTGAAATTGTGTCGATACCAGCCATTTTATTTTTCCTTTTCTTCTATCTTATGATGGAACTGTCAAAAATGTAATTGTGTCTGTGCCTGCATAAAAACCTGCCATGCAAAATTTCTTTCACACAGCAGGTTTCTTGGATTTGAAAATTTCTTCTATTAATAAAAGCTTCTTTATTTGAAAATTTCTTTATTGCTTCTTTATTTTTTATATGCTTTAGTATTCATATTCATTGGAAGCATTTTTATTATGCGTACAGTTTTTACTGTTATTTGCATTTGAATTTTTCTGTGTATTTTTTGAAGTCTGTGTATTAGACTGTGTAGAATTTGTATTGTTGTTTGTTGAGTTTGTTGAATTTGTCTGATTCTGCATACCGCCATTTTTCATATTGTTTGCATTCATCCCATTATTTGTACTGTTCTGATTATTGTTTGAATAATTTTTAGCCATTTTACTGCCTCCTGATTTCATAACTGATTTTTGTTACAAACCTTAGTATTTCAAGAAGTTTAGAATTTATACATATTTTTTTCATTTTTTCTTTATTACTTCTTGTTTTTATCATAGTAACGTGTTATAATGCTAATCAACGTATACTTTAATACATGAATACGATAATACAATATCATGATTACGTGAACTGTTTTTATAACCAAACAGTCCCTAATCATCTGACAACACTTTAGAACGTGACAGAAGAAGGAGTTGATTCTCATGAGTGAATTGAAAGAAAAAATTGAAGAAGCCGTCAAAAAACACCTTGATACGGCTGTTGCTTTAAGTAAAGATTTGGTCGAACATCCAGAACTTCCTTACCAGGAATTTGAATCCAGCCGAAAAATGGCAGAAATTTTAAAGAAAGCCGGATTTGAAGTTACTTATCCTTATGCAGGATATGACACTGCTTATTGTGCCAAACTCGATAACGGTGACGGTCCATCGGTCGCAATTCTTGCAGAATACGATGCACTTCCAGAAATCGGACATGGCTGTGGTCATAATCTTCACGGTTCTCTCTCCGTACTCTCCGGTCTTGCTTTGATGGATTTAAAAGACCAATTCAAAGGAAAACTTTACGTCATTGGAACACCTGCTGAAGAAGAAAACGGAGCAAAAATCGGAATGGCAGAACAGGGAATCTTCGATGACATGTCAATGGCAGTTATGATGCACAGCAGTTCCGGCGGTTATTCCCTTCCGGATATGGATGTCTTAAGCCTGCGCTGTTATGAGGTTGAATTTTTTGGTGAAACCGCTCATGCAGTTGCTGCTCCATGGAATGGCAAGAGCGCACTCTCCGCTGCAAGAAAATTTCTTGATTTAATTGACGCAAGGCGGGAATGTTTCACACCCGATATTCATGTTAACTCGGTTATCTTAGATGGAGGAAAAGCTCCAAATATCATTCCGGACTACAGTAAAATCCGAATGGAATTTCGTACTTCTTCCATGAGCCGATTAGAAAAAGTAGATGAAATGATTAAGAAATGCGCAAATGCCGCAGCGATGGCTCTTGACTGTACCGTAACACTTACCTTTGGACTTTCTGATTTTGCAGATATGGTAAGAAATTATCCTCTGGAAAATAAAATAACCGAACTGATGGCAGGTTATGGATTAAAAGTAGGCGATGTTCCTCCGGCTTCCGGTTCTTCTGATGTTGGAAATGTCAGCTACCGCTGTCCAGCAATGCAGTCCATGCTGTCTATCACAGATGAAAACTTTGCACTGCACACCAGAGATTTCCGTGACGCCACCTTAAAACCACAGGCTAACGATGCAATGGCAAAAGGTGCATGCTGTCTTACTGATTTATCTCTGAAAATATTTAATGATGATTCTTTCCGCAATACCGTTTATGAAGCATGGCAGAAGGAATTAAAGAAAAAACAATCTGACTAACAAATGAGGGGGACTTGATTATGAGTAAAGAAACGAAAAAAAAGAAAAAATTTAAACTTCCGCACATTTTTGTGCTGTTGACCGCTATCATTGTTGTCTGTGCGGTTGCAACCTGGCTTTTGCCGGCCGGAGAATTTGACCGTCAGGTAAACGAAGCCGGAACAGAAGTGGTTGTTCCTGGAACTTACCACACCGTTGATTCTTCACCGGTTGGACCTTTTGAAACCGTAAAGGCCATTTACAATGGTATGTTAAACGGTGGAGGAGTTATCTTCTTCGTATTTATTGCTTACGCTGCAATTGGTTTAATTATCTCAACCGGAGCCTTTAACGGACTGGTTGCCGGACTTTTAAAAGTCCTTCAGGGAAAAGCAAGGGCCGTCATTATTCCGGTCTTTATTCTGGTTCTTGGCTGTGCTTCTTCCACCATCGGTGTTTTTGAAGAAGCCTTCCCATTTATTCCAATCTTTGTTGGAATCGCAATTGCCATGGGTTATGACGCCGTTGTCGGACTTGCAATCGTCGCTCTTGGCGTTGGTCTTGGATACAGTGGTGCAGTTATGAACCCATTTACTGTCGGAATGGCACAGAGCATCGCAGGTTTACAGCAGTTATCCGGCGCAGGCTACCGTATTATCTGCCACCTTGCCATGATTGTTGTTGCCTCTATCTTTGTTGTACGCTATGCCTTAAAGATTCAGGCTGACCCGACAAAGAGCCTTGTATATGGAGATAATTTCAGTCACTTAACCATGGATGCAAAAGAAATGGAAAATCACCCATTTGGTATCCGTGAAAAACTCGTTCTCGCTACTCTTGCTGTTGGTATTGCAGTCATTGTCTGGGGCGTTAAAGTAAAAGGATGGTACTTTGAAGACTTATCTGCTGTTTTCTTAATCATGGGAATCGTAAGTTCTCTTATCATGGGATGGGGACCAAATACCATCGCTGAAAAAATGGCAGCAAGTTTCACAGACATTGCGGTTGCCTGTATGATGATTGGTTTCTCACGAGGTATTCTGGTTGTATTACAGTCCGGACATATCATTGACACCATTGTTTACGGAATTTCAATTCCATTAAAATATTTCCCATCCTGGATTGCATCCGAAGCAATGCTCGTTGTTCAGACTTTATTAAACTTCCTGATTCCATCTGGTTCCGGACAGGCGGTTACAAGTATGCCAATCATGGCTCCACTTGCAGACTTAATCGGTGTTTCCCGTCAGGTATCCGTCCTCGCATTCCAGTTTGGTGATGGTCTTTCCAACATCGTATGGCCAACCGCTATGGCGCCAATCATGTGTGGAATCGCCGGTGTAAAGATTGAAAAATGGTGGAAATTCATTGTTCCAATCTTCCTTGCACTGCTTATTACACAAGGCGTTTTAATTGGAATTTCAACGATTGTTTTCTAAAATCTGATACCACAAAATCTTAACCTTACATACCAAAAGAGGCATTGAAATCATAAATTTCAACGCCTCTTTTTACGTTCTGTCATACCTTTTTTCCATTTTTTGTGCAATAAGACAGTATTTGTCAACCCTCAAAAAAGAAAGATGAAAAACATTGCTTTTTTTCCCTTTTTATATTATAATATCACTTGTAAAAAGAATTTACCCTTCAAAAATTTTTTTTACATTATAACCCCTTATTTAATTATTTATACTCCCCTCGGAGGTCTTGGTAGCTCCCCTATCAAGACCTTCTTTTTTTGTTCTTTTCTAGTACAGCGAATATTAAGCAGCCAACACATTGACGCTGTACTAGTTGCTCTAAATTTTTTCTGCCGTTTTTCTCTGCTTTTTCCTGTTTCATTTAAAGTTTTTTCTGCAGATAAGATAACGCAAGCAGTACCGCAAGTACCGGCAGTACAATCGGAAGCAGGGCACTAATCAGACTGATAATCAATACAATCACACAGACTGCAATTAAAATCCCGATTACCAGATGAATCTTCGCCTGTTTTGAGAGTTTGATATTATTTTTGATACTCTCACTTGCCCAGTCTCCATTTGTTGTTCCATAGTCTCCTTCTGAACGATTCTGCCGTCCATATCCATCCTGATAAGCACTTCCCGATGTATCAGCACCATAAGTCTGACCTGTCGTTTCAAACGCCTCCAAAAGTGTTTTTGCAATCAATCTCGGAGCTCCAAGTTTTGCCACTGCCTCTCTTTCTGTACAGCCCTTCTCCACTTCTCCATCTATATACTGACTATAATATTGAACATTCTCTTTTACCAAAGAAGCCGGCATTTCTTCAGAAAGCGCTTCTTTTAGTGTTTCCAAAAATTCCCGCTTATTCATAATTTTATCCTTTCCCGTTTTTAAGTATCTTAAAACACTCCACGGATTTTTTCTTTTATTTTCTCTTTTATGATACCATATCCTGTCAGAAAAAGAATGACCGTTTGGTGAATTTTTTATTAAAATGCAATAAAAAGCGCTCTATAGAAATCTTTTTCAGACCTCTACCGAGCGCTTTTGTCAAGCAGATATTCGCAATTGAAACAGGGGACTTACTTGATTCGGTTAAATTAAGATAAAATCGAACCAAGAGCTCCATAACCCACGATACACATAATTACCGTAGCCATGCAAAGTCCGAGTAAGATAGCCGGAACAGATTTCTTCAAATCAACTTCTAATAAAGAAGCAACCAAAGAGCCTGTCCATGCTCCTGTTCCCGGAAGCGGAATTCCTACAAATAAAACCAGCCCCCAGAATTCATACCGTTTTATCTGGTCACTTTTTCCCATCGCTCTTCTTTCCATCTTTTCAACAAGTGGGCGAAAGAGTTTTGTTTTCTTTAACCATTTAAAAATCTGTTTGATAAAAAGCAGAATAAACGGTATCGGAATTAAATTTCCAATTATACAGATTACAATCGCCTGTGTCATCGGAATCTTTAAAAGTGTTGCTAAGAGCAGTCCTCCTCGAAGTTCCAGAATTGGCACCATCGAGACAAGAAAAACGGCAACCTCCGGTGATAAAAAAGACGGCATATTTGCGGCAAACCAATGTACAATTGACTCCATTCTTTCCTCCTGTAACTTTCCAAAATGCACTTGTGCTCTCTTTTTTACAGGAGTTACAAACGCATTCTTTTTAGTGTACTTATCAATGATACCGTACACTAGCCTAAAAATTCTTCGGCAAGTGCCTTGAATCCAGGCATGGAATTGATAATCGTTTCATGCGCTACGCAGTAAGCAATACGCACGTATCCAGGGCAGGCAAAAGAAGAACCCGGAACAATCAAAATGTGCTGTTTCTTTGCCGCTTCGCAGAATACTTTTTCATCTGCAACCGGAGATTTCATAAATAAATAAAATGCTCCCTGCGGTTTGATACATTCAAATCCCATCTCTTTTAAACCATTATATAAATCTTCCCTGTTTCTGTCATAATATGGCACGTCTGCCTGTGCATCCAAACATTTCGCAACTGCTTTCTGCATCAGAGACGGAGCATTAACATAACCTAAAATACGTGTCGCAGTACCTGCGGCAGAAATAACATCCTCTGAATCCGCTGCCTCATCCGGAATAACAAGATAACCAATTCTCTCGCCTGGAAGAGACAACGACTTACTAAAGGAATAACCAATGATAGCATTTTCATAATATTTTGTCAAATACGGCACTTCTGCTCCATCATAAGCCAGCTCTCGATACGGTTCATCGGAAATCAGATAGATATCTGTACCAAATTCTTTTTGTTTCTTACGAAGAATTTCCGCCATTGCCTGAATGGTTTCTTCAGAATAGATAACTCCAGTCGGATTATTTGGTGAGTTTACAATGACAGCCTTTGTTTTTGCAGTCAGTTTTTCTTCCAATTCTACAAGATTTGGCTGGAAAGTCTCGGTGTTCGGGCTTACCACAACCAGTTTTCCATCAAAGTTTGAAACATAGCTGTTGTATTCTCCAAAATATGGAGCAATTGCAATGACCTCATCTCCTGGATTTAATAATGTCTTTAAGATTACATTTAAACCACCTGCTGCTCCAACTGTCATAATAATATTTTTTGCAGAAAATGCAGTATCAAATTTTTTATTGATGGATTCTGCTACTGCCTGACGCACATCTTCATAACCGGCATTGCTCATATATCCATGTAATACAATCGGGTCCTCTTTCTGAACCTCCTCAATAATTGCCTCTTTTACCTGAACCGGTGCCGGTACGTTTGGATTTCCAAGACTGAAATCATACACGTTTTCTGCCCCGTATTTTGCTGCCATTATTTTTCCTTCTTCAAACATGGCACGAATTGCTGAGCTGTTTTTTACAAGTGCTTTCATTTTATCTGCTATCATACTCGTTTTCTCCTTTTTGTCGTCTCAAAATTTCGTTATTTTTTATTATAATCTTGTGTCAAAGGAAAATCAATGTTCTTCTTACTTAAGCCAGAAGAAAAAAGGACGCTGCTCTCCACAACGTCCTTTCTATCGTTTTTCTTTTTCTATCGTTTTTCTAAAAAACAGTTCCTATTATTTTCTTATCTGTGAAACAGAGAAAATCCCTTCTTTTCATACGGTTCTGTTTCTACAGAAGTCAACTGATAGCCAGTTTTTTCTACTACTTCTTTTAACTTTCCTTCATCTAATGCTTCTTCTGAAATCACTTCTGTCTGTTTTTTACTGTGAGAAGATGTTACCTTTTTTACATCAAAATTATTGCGAATTGCATCATTCATGTGGCTTTCGCACATTCCACACATCATTCCATCGATTCCAAGTGTTGTTTTTACCATAGCTTTATACCTCTCTTATTTTTTATTTGATCGAAAGGACCTTATAGCCCTCTTTCTCCACGTTTTGTTTCATGAGTTTCTCATCCACCGATGCACTTAAAATAACTACCGCAGTTCCGGATTCATGGCTTACTTTTGCCTCTTCCACTCCCTCAAGGCTTTCTAATGCCTGTTTGACTCTTGCTTCGCAGTGACCACACATCATACCCTTGATTTTCAAAGTCTTTGTTTCACCATCTGTCTGTGTCAGAGAAAGTTCGGATACGCTGACTTCATTTTTTAATTTCTTATCTTTTTTTGCGTCTTTTACCTTAAATAAATTCAATCTCAATGCATTTGATACAACACAGAAACTGGAAAGACTCATTGCAAATGCTCCAAACATCGGATTTAAGGTCCATCCAAAAATCGGAATCCAGACACCTGCTGCAAGCGGTATTCCAATTACATTGTAGAAAAATGCCCAGAACAGATTCTCATGGATATTTTTTAACGTTGCACGGCTGAGTCTCACTGCTGCCGGAACATCACTTAACCGACTCTTCATCAGTACCACATCGGCTGCATCAATTGCAATATCCGTTCCTGCTCCAATCGCAATTCCGATATCTGCTCTTGTCAGTGCCGGAGCGTCATTGATTCCATCGCCGACCATTGCCACTTTTCCTTTTTGTTTTAATTTACGGATCACACTTTCTTTTCCATCCGGAAGCACACCTGCAATAACCTCATCCACACCGGCCTGTGCCCCGATTGCTCTTGCTGTCCGCTCGTTATCTCCGGTCAGCATCACCACACGGATTCCCATATTCTGCAATTCTTTGACTGCTCTTGGACTGTCCTCTTTTATGGTATCTGCCACGGCAATCATACCAAGTAATTTTTGCTCTTTTGCAAAAAACAGCGGTGTTTTTCCTTCTTCTGCAAAATGCTGTGCCTGTTTCTGCATTTCCTCGGAAATTCCAATCTGCTCCTGCATAAATTTCATGCTTCCACCAAGCAATTCTTTCTTATTATAAGATGCCTTTAAACCATTTCCCGGGAGCGCCTCAAATTTCTCTGCCTCTTCAAGCATCCATTTCTTTTCTTTCACTTTTTCCAAAATCGCTTTTGCAAGCGGATGCTCACTTTTTTGTTCCAGAATTGCCGCTTCTCTTAACAGACTTTCTTCATTTTCTCCATCTGCCGGATAAATATCTGTTACCTTCGGCTCTCCACTTGTAATTGTTCCGGTTTTATCCAGTGCCACAATCTGCACACGACCTGTCTCTTCAAGAGAAACCGCTGTCTTGAATAAAATACCGTTTTTCGCGCCCATTCCGTTTCCTACCATAATTGCAACCGGCGTCGCAAGTCCAAGTGCACATGGACAACTGATAACCAGCACGGAGATGCCTCGTGCCAGCGCATAGCCCACACTCTGTCCTGCAATCAGCCAGACAATGGTTGTAATGACTGCAATCGTAATAACTGCCGGAACAAACACACCGGAAACCTTATCTGCAATCTTTGCAATCGGCGCTTTTGTCGCTGCCGCATCACTGACCATCTTAATAATCTGAGACAAGGTTGTATCTTCTCCAACTCTGGTTGCCTCACATTTAATAAATCCTGACTGATTGATGGTTGCCGCAGAAACCAAATCTCCTGCTTCTTTATCGACCGGAATACTCTCACCTGTCAGTGCGGATTCATTGACTGCACTGTGACCCTCTAAAATTCTTCCATCGACCGGAATATTTTCTCCCGGACGAACAACGAAAATATCACCTTTTTGTACCTGGTCGATAGAAACCGTTACTTCTTTTCCATCTCTTACAAGCACGGCTGTTTTCGGTGCAAGTTTCATCAGACTCTTTAATGCATCCGTTGTCCGACCCTTTGATTTTGCTTCTAACATTTTTCCGACTGTAATCAGGGTCAGAATCATCGCTGCGGATTCGAAATAAAAATCCATCATATAATTCATAACGGCATCCATATTTCCGTCTACCTGTGCTCTTGTCATCGCAAGCAGTACATAGACACTCCATACAAACGATGCCATTGAACCCATTGCCACAAGCGTATCCATATTTGGAGCTCTGTGCCATAAACTCTTAAATCCGCTGATAAAAAATTTCTGGTTAATCACCATGACAATTGCCGCCAGAATCATCTGCACAATTCCCATTGCAATGTGGTTATCCTGAAACCATGCCGGTAAAGGCCAGCCCCACATCATGTGTCCCATGGAAAAATACATCAATACCAGCAAAAATCCAACTGACGCAATCAAACGTCTCTTTAAAACCGGTGTCTCTTTATCTTCCAGTGCTGCCTCATCGGCTGCCAGCGTGTTCGCCTTTTTATCTGCCCCCTTTACGGATGCTCCATATCCAGCCGCTTCCACTGCTGAAATAATACTTGCCGGATCTGCACTTCCCTCTACTCCCATCGAATTTGTCAATAAACTGACTGAACAGGAAGTAACACCCGGTACTTTGGAAACCGCTTTTTCGACTCTGGCACTGCAAGCTGCACAGCTCATTCCGGTTACCGTATACTGTTCCATAATTCTTTTTCACTCCTCTCGCTGTTTTTCATTTCTAATTTGCAGTTTGTAATTTTTACTTCATTAGTTTTTGCAAAGTAGCTACTAATTCATCCACTACTTCATCTTTTCCTTCCCGAATGTCTCTGACAACACAGGAATGAATGTGGCTTGCAAGCAGTTCCTTGTTAAATGCATTGATTGCTGCGCTTGCTGCCGCCGACTGTACCAGAATATCATTACAGTACGCATCATTTTCCAACATTCCTTTGATTCCGCGAATCTGTCCCTCAATTCTGCTTAGACGGTTGATTAATTTTTTTCGTTCCTCTTCTGAACGCATGGTTGTCTTTTTGCCACAACAACAGCCTCTCTTTTCTTCACACATATACATACACTCCCTATAGAGATCAATGTAAAGCGGACATTCGCAATCCGCTTCGCTACTTACTCATGAACGCAGTCGCTTTGCGCTCAAAATACCCCCTCTGGGTATTTTTACTATATACCCCCATGAGGTATTTGTCAATAGACAATTTAAAATTTTAATAAAATGAAAAAGACATTTATCTGCCTTTCAACAAATAAATGCCTTTCTCTTCTTAATTTCTAAAACCTATATTTAGTTCTCTACTTCGATTTTACGAATTGTTTTGTTCTTGATTTCTTCTTTGATTTCACCGATGAAATCTGCTAAATCCTTTGCACCTTCATCTCCAAGGTAACGGCTTCTTACAGATACCTTGTTTTCTTCCTCTTCTTTTGCACCAACTACCAGCATGTATGGTACTCTTGCAAGACGAGCTTCACGAATCTTATATCCCATCTTTTCAGAACGCTGGTCTACGGAACAACGAATACCATTTTCTTTTAACTCTGCTTCTACTTTTGCAGCATAGTCATGGAATTTTTCAGAAATCGGAATCACACGCACCTGTTCCGGACATAACCAGGTCGGGAACATGCCGGCATATTTTTCAATTAACCATGCCAAAGTTCTTTCGTAACATCCCACAGATGTACGATGGATAATGCAAGGACGTTTCTTCTCACCATTTTCATCAATATAGTACATATCAAACTGTTCAGCAAGCAGTGCATCCCACTGAATCGTAATCATAGTATCTTCTTTTCCGTAAACGTTCTTTGCATTGATATCAACTTTCGGACCATAGAAAGCAGCTTCTCCGACATCCTCTACGAATGGAATATTTAATTCCTGCAACATATTACGGATGTGTTCTTCTGTTTCATTCCAAACTTCCGGCTCGCCGATGTATTTTTCTTTGTCTTCCGGATCCCATTTTGACAGATGATAAGTTACATCTTCTTCTACACCAAGTACCTGTAAACAGTACTGAGCCAATGCAATACAATCTTTAAATTCTTTTACCATCTGGTCTGGTCTTACAATCAGATGCCCTTCAGAAATTGTAAACTGACGAACACGTGTCAGACCATGCATTTCACCGGAATCTTCGTTACGGAACAGAGTAGAAGTTTCACCATAACGAAGTGGAAGATCACGGTAGCTGTGCTGTTCTGCTTTGTATACATAATACTGGAATGGGCAGGTCATCGGACGAAGGGCGAATACTTCTTTATCTGTTTCTTCATCACCTAATACAAACATTCCATCTTTATAGTGGTCCCAGTGACCGGAAATCTTATATAAGTCACTCTTTGCCATCAGCGGAGTTTTTGTGCGGACATAACCACGTTTTGTCTCTTCATCTTCAATCCAGCGCTGAAGTTCCTGCATGATAATGACACCATTTGGCATAATCAATGGAAGACCCTGTCCAATTACATCAACTGTTGTAAACAATTTCATTTCACGACCCAGTTTGTTGTGGTCTCTCTTCTTCGCTTCTTCAAGCTGTTCCAGATGCTCTTTTAATTCATCCTTGCTTCCGTAAGCAGTTCCGTATACACGAGTCAGCATCTGATTCTTCTCGCTTCCTCTCCAGTAAGCACCTGAAGAAGAAAGCAGTTTAAATGCTTTTACGCCCTTTGTGTTCATCAGATGAGGACCTGCACATAAATCAACCCAGTCTCCCTGAGAATAGAAGCTGATTTCTTCTCCTTCCGGAAGGTCCTCGATTAATTCTACTTTATAAGGCTCATTTTTTTCTTTGAAAAATGCGATTGCTTCTTCTCTTGTCTTTGTGAAACGCTCAATCTTTGCACCCTTTTTGATGATTTTTTTCATTTCTTTTTCAATTTCATCGAGTGCTTCTCTCGAGAATGGCTGACACTCAAAATCATAATAAAAACCTGTATCAATAGAAGGTCCAATTGCAACTTTTGCATCCGGATATAATTTCTGTACGGCTTCTGCTAATACATGGGATGCAGTATGACGCAGTGCTGCAAGACCCTTCTCGTCTTTTGCTGTTAAAATATTTACTTCACAGTCTTTATCTACAACAGTACGAAGGTCTACAACCTCTCCGTCCACTTCTCCGGCACATGCTGCACGTGCAAGACCCTCGCTGATATCATAAGCGATGTCGATTACAGATTTTGCTTCTGCATACTCTTTTTTAGAACCATCTTTTAATGTGATAACCATAACTTTTTTCCTCCTGTTTTTTATTTATGCACTCTTAGAATCTGAAAGCACATAATATATTTATCAATATCATCTATCTTTGCAGAGAATTTTGCGGAATAAAAAAAGTCCTTGTCCATCCCTGCATTTTCATGCAAGGGACGAGCAAAGACATTACCCGCGGTTCCACCCTTTTTGCTTTTCATCTAAACCAATCAGTTGTTACACTGATTTTCAAACCACTTCATTTTGATGATAACGGAATCACCGGACCGGATTGGGGTCACTCAGAGGTAGTTTTCAGATGGTTCCCGCTAAGGCAGTTCCAGCACCGGAAACTCCGGCTGCCTCTCTCTGAAACGTTTCCACATCTTACTCGTCTCGTCAACGTATTTTCTTTATTGATGAGTCAATTATAGCATTGTGTTTTCATTTGTCAAGCATTAAACTTTCAATTTTTTTTAATTGTTTTAGAAATCTGTCGTACAACGCTTAACAATTTCACACGGCACAACAGTACGATGGGAAACTTCTGTATTTCCCTCTAACACCTTTACAATGTTTTCCACCGCTATATAACACTGCTGTTCAATCCGGCTGTCTACAGAAGTCAGTTCCGGCTCACAACTTACAGAAAACGGTGAGTTATTATATCCAACCACAGAAAGCTCTTCCGGTACCGAAATTCCTTTTACCTTTGCATACTTTAAAGCAGCAACAGCAAGTCCGTCTTCCACTGCAACTACACCGTCAAACTCCAGGTTCTTATACGCAAGCATCAAATCTCTTGCATGATGAATTTCGTTTTTGGTACGGAACTTCAAATCTCCAAGCACCGGATAACCGGCATCGGAAAGCGCCTTTTCGTAGCCCTCCATCTTCTGCTTTGCACTGAAAGTCTCCGAATCATACAAAAATAAAATCCGTTTCTTTCCACGGCGAATCAATGCACCGGTCACTTCATAAGTAGCAGAGAAATCATCTGCATTCGAACAATAAATATTGTCTCCCTCAATCCAGCTGTTAATCAAAAAGACCGGCGCCTGTTTCGATGCATTTTTAATATAAGCCGTCTCCTTTTCCTCTACTCCATTTCCACCATAAGTAGAACCAATCATAACAAGCGCATCGATTCGCTTAGATAATAACAATTTTACATAATTTTCTTTTGCTTCTCTTGTGTGTCCACTGCATCCAAGAATACAGTCATATCCATATTCATGAAAATTTTGTTCCAGGTGAGAAATTGCTCTTGCCATGTAGTTATCTGCAATGTTTGGACACATAATTCCAATCGTTTTCATTGAATCAAGTCCAAGTCCTCTCGCAAATATATTTGGCGTATAGCCCTCTGCTTTTATCACATCCATTACTTTCTGTCTGGTCTTTTCACTGACTTTCTGGCTTCCGTTTACCACCCTTGAAACCGTTGCGATTGACACACCGGAAATTCTGGCTATATCGTAAATGTTAATGACTTTGTTTCCTCATCTTTCTATCATTCTGATTCTTTAAAGAGGCATGGATTTTCAGATTTAAAATCCATGCCTCTTTGCTGTAAAGCGGACATTTGCAATCCACTTTGCGACTTGCTCATGAACGCAGTCCCTTCGCGACCTGTCAGTGGTGAGAACGAAAGGCTCTCACTGACATAAACATTCCCATTACCCACCACTTCGTGCCCCGTACACTTAAAGCGAGAGAATGCTTATCTGCGTCCACAAAAAGTATCTCTATTAATAATAAGCCTGTTTTTCTTATAAGTCAAATCCAAAATAGCGAACTGCATTATTATAAGAAATTCCCTTTACAATTTTCTCTAATGCTTTGTAGTCAGCCGGATATTCTCCATTTTCTACCCATCCGCCGATTAAATTGCACATAATTCTTCGGAAATATTCATGTCTTGTATAGGACAGGAAACTTCTTGAGTCAGTCAGCATACCGATGAAGTTGCTTAACAGACCTAAATTTGCAAGAGAAGTCATCTGTTCAATCATTCCTGTTTTATGGTCATTAAACCACCATGCACTACCCTGCTGAATTTTACCAATTGCACTGCTGTCCTGAAAACATCCTAAAATTGTTCCGATTGCCGCATTATCATTCGGATTTAAAGAATATAAAATTACTTTTGGCATCTTATCTGCTACATTTAAAGAATTTAAGAAATCTGCTGTTTCAGAACTTGGTGCATAGTTGTTGATGCAATCATATCCTGTATCCGGACCTAACTGTTCATAACGTGGTGTATTGTTATCACGTTTGCATCCATAATGAAGCTGCATTACCCAGTCTCTGTTATAATATTCTTCTGCCATAAACTGTAAATATGCCGTCTTGAATTTTAATTCTTCTTCTTTTGTTACTGCTTCGCCAGCAAGTCTCTTGGCAAAAATTCTTTCGACTTCTGCATCATCTGCCGGAGCATACATAACATACTCAATACCATGGTCTGATACTTTACAACCATTTGCCTGGAAATAATCCAGACGTTTTACAAGTGCTTCTTTTAAAGCCTTGAAGCTGTCGATTTTTACTTCACTTACTTCAGAAAGAGTTTTTACATAATCAAGATATTCCGGTTTTTCCAGATTCATTGCCTTGTCTGGTCTCCATGCCGGAAGTACCTGTACATCAAAACTGTCATCTTTTGCAATCATCTGATGCCATTTTAAATCATCTACCGGGTCATCTGTCGTGCAAACCAAAGTAACATTAGACTGTTTAATAATGTTGCGAACGGACATGCTGTCCTCCTGCAGTTTTGCATTACATAAATTCCATACTTCTTCTGCAGTTTCTCCATTTAAATATCCTTCGTAACCGAAATATTTTCTAAGCTCTAAATGACTCCAGTGATACAGCGGATTTCCGATCGCTTTTTCCAGCGTTTCTGCCCATTTCTGGAATTTTTCACGGTCAGACGCACCACCGGTGATGTAATATTCATCTACTCCGTTAGAACGCATCTGACGCCATTTATAATGGTCGCCACCAAGCCATACCTGTGTGATGTTTTCAAATTTTCTATCCTCAGCGATTTCCTGCGGATTGATATGACAGTGATAATCTAAAACCGGCACCTGACTTGCATATTCATGAAATAACTTCTGTGCGGTCGGAGTTTCAAGTAAAAAGTTTTCATCCATAAATGCTTTCATTGCAAAAGCCTCCTTAATAAAATTTCTTGCTTCACCACAGGTGCAATCCTGCGGTGCGTAATAGATAGCTCCTAAAGTTCCATTCTATTCACTACTTTTTTATCAGTAAAACAGACATTCTCAATCCGCTTCACTACTTGCTCATGAACCTTGGCGTACGATTTTTTAATCATTATACACCTTGCGAAGTATTTACCCTTACTAAGTAACTTCATCCATTGGAACTTTTGATTAGCTATCTTTTCACAAGCAGACACTTTGGAGCGGCCGGTACTTAGAGGCTATGCCTCTTATGTACCGCTGCCAGCGACAAGTAGTGCGAACATGTCTGCGGTGAATGATAGCGCTTTCCCTTTATACATATCCCATCAAACTTGGCAGCCATAAACTAAGCTGTGGAATATAGGTCACTAATAATAATACAGCAAGTATCGCTGCAAAGTAAATAAGCAACTGCTTAAATACTGTCTCAATTTTTACATTTCCGACTTTTACACCAACAAACAGTGTCGTTCCTACCGGCGGTGTAATGGTTCCGATACATAAGTTAAAGATTAACATGATACCAAAGTGAATGGTACTCATTCCAAGTGCGCTGCAGACCGGAAGGAAGATTGGTGTGAAAATCAGACATGCCGGTGTCATATCCATGAATGTTCCAACTACAAGCAGGATAATATTAATCAACAGGAAAATAATGTATTTATTATTTGTAATTGCAAGAAGTCCGCTTGATACTGCTTCCGGAATGTTTGTAAACGCCATAACCCATGACATGATACTGGATACACCAATTAAGAAGATGATGATACCTGTCATTTCAGCACTCTCTTTGAATAATTTCGGGAGGTCTTTTAAGGTAATGGATTTATAAACAAACAGAGACAGGCAAAGGCTGTATACAACCGCTACAACAGAACCTTCTGTTGCTGTAAAGATACCACCAATGATTCCACCGATTACAATAACAATCAGAAGCAGACATGGCAGAGCCTGTAAGATAACTTTTCCGGCTTCTTTTGCTGTAAATGTTGATTTTGCACGATAGCCTTTTTTCTTTGCAATAATGTAAATTACAAGCATACATGCAAGACCCCATAAGATTCCAGGAATGTATCCTGCCATAAACAGGGCTGCTACAGATGTTCCACCACTTACTAAAGAATAAGTAATCATAACGTTACTTGGTGGAATCAGAAGTCCGGTCGGTGCAGTTGCAATGTTTACTGCTGCGGAAAAGTTCGGGTCATATCCCTCTTCTTTTTCGATTGGTCCGATAATAGAACCCATAGCAGAAGCAGCTGCTGTACCAGAACCGGAAATCGCTCCAAAGAGCATGTTTGCGATAACATTTGTCTGAGCCAGTGCACCCGGAGTACGTCCGGTGATTAATTTTGCAAGGTTAATCAGACGGATGGCAATTCCACCTTTATTCATGATATTTCCGGCAAGAATAAAAAACGGAATTGCTAATAAACTAAATACTGAAATTCCTGAAAAAATTCGCTGTGCACCGGTCAATACCGCAACGTCGATATCCATAACCGGAAGAATTGCACATACAGATGATACACCAAGTGCTACAGCAATCGGTACACCTGCGACTAACATAATGACCAGCAGAACCAAAATGATGATTCCCGATACAATTGCTATACTCATAAATCAGACTCCTCCTATTTTTCTTCAGCCACCGGCTGGTCTAAATTTCCCTTGCACAGTTCAATCATATTTAAAATTGCATAAATTGCAATTACAATCCCACTAAGTGGAACAACTGTGTAAATGATTCCCATTGGAATTCCAAGAGAAGCTGTTTTCTGTGTCATTGTAAGTTTCATAATGGTAGAACCACCGTACACCATAACGCTCGCTGCAAAAATAAGAACAATTAATTCAATTACCAATTCTAAAACTTTTTTCTTTGTTCCGGTCAGTTTATCTGCCCAGAATCCCATTCTCATGTGGTCACGTTTTCCAAATACCAGTGCAGAAGAAAGCAATGCCATCCATGCAAAACTATAAGTCAGAAGCTCTTCTGATACCGTACTCGGGGAGTTAAAAACAAAACGTGTGACAATCTGGTAGGTTCCTACACATACCATAAAAGCAAAGAGAATGATACATAAGAAACTTAAGACTGCATTCATCCCATTTTTGATTTTCTTTACTGCTTCCATCGTACCCCTCCTACTCGTACTTTTTGTTAATTTCCTGAATATGGTCATACAGGTCACGGATGTTTTCATTATCTTCTAACATTTCTTCCTGTACACCTGCAACTTTATCTTTAAACTGCTGTACATCAACATCGATAAATTCAACACCCATCTGATTCTGGGCAATGTCTTTTGCTTCCTGAACCTGAGTATCCCATTCTTCCATTTCTACTTCTGTAGAAAGACGTGCCGCTTCTTTAAAGACCTGAAATTCTTCATCACTTAAACCATTTAAAAATTTAAGATTTCCGATTAATAAATCCGGTACCATCTGATGTTTGTTGTAAGAATAATATTTTGCAACTTCACCATGTTTGTTATTTGTCAGCGCCAGCTCATTATTTTCCGCTCCGTCAATGACACCCTGCTGAATCGCTGTGTATACCTCACCAAAGCTCATCGGTGATGCTGCTGCTCCGAATGCATTTGCCATCTTAACACTTGCCGGACTCTGCTGTACACGAATCTTAAGCCCCTTTAAGTCATCCGGTGTATAGATTGGTTTCTTTGCATAGAAGCTTCTTGTTCCTGCATTGTACCATGTCAATACTCTAAAACCTGCATCATCCGTAGATTCATAAATCTTTTCCATGTAATCGGTATCGTTCATGGTTTCATGGTAAGCTTCTTCTGATGTAAACAAGTACGGCATACTGAAAATCTCATATACATCAGCAAATGTTTCGAGGTTTGCTGTTCCTGCCACTACAAAGTCAATCGCTCCGGTCTGTGTCAGCTCGATTGCTTTCTGTGCAGATCCTAAAATTTCATTTGGATAAATCTGGACTTCATATTTATCTCCCAGATTTTCCTCAACATATTCTTTGAACTTTAACAGTCCAAGATGTTCCGGATGTGTTTCAGACTGCGCATGAGAAATACGAATAATTCTCTTGCCACTTGAAACACTTGCAATAGAGCCACATCCTTGAGCACTCATAACCACGCACAGACAGACCAGGCAGACAAACAGTCTTCTTAATCTCTTCATAAGTTTCATCTTCCTTTCTTTTTTTCTTTTTTTGCACGCATAGGTAAGCGTTTACATTTCATTTTGAATTATAAAACGCTTTCATCGAAATAGCAAACACTTTTCCGCAAATTTTTTCACAATCTTTGTCATCTATTTTTGTCTATTTTCCCTAAAATTATGCTTTTTTTGATGTTTCTCATCTTTTATATTGACTATTAAAGCGTTTCGTTGTATTTTTTATGTAAGCTCTTACAATTTTTAATGGAGGAATTTTCCAATGCAAAAATATTTAAAGATTCATTCCAATGATAATGTAGCAGTTGCTCTTGCTCCATTATCCAAAGGACTGGTTGTCGAACTCGGCAGTCAGACAGTGACTTTATCAGAAGATATCCCACAAGGACACAAATTTGCCTTAACAGATATCAAGGCAGACGAACCTGTTATTAAATATGGTTCACAGATTGGTCTTGCAAAAGAAGACATTACAACCGGTTCCTGGATTCACACACACAATATCCGCACCGGTCTTGGCGACCTGCTTACTTATACTTACAATCCGGTTCATCCGGAAGTCAAAAAAACCGAAGAACGTTTCTTTGATGGTTATAAAAGAAGTAACGGAAAAGTCGGTGTTCGTAATGAAATCTGGATTATCCCGACCGTTGGTTGTGTTAACAATGTAGCAACTGCTATCGAACGACAGGCTCAGGTTTATAAAAAAGGAACCGTTGAAGAAATCGTTGCTTTTCCACACCCTTACGGATGTTCTCAAATGGGAGATGACCAGGAACATACAAGACAGATTCTTGCTGATTTAATCAATCATCCAAACGCTGGTGGTGTACTGGTACTTGGACTGGGCTGTGAAAACAGTAACATCGAAGAATTAAAAAAATACATCGGTGAATACGATGAAAAACGCGTTCGTTTTCTGGTTGCTCAGGAATGTGAAGATGAAATTGCCGATGCACTGGATGTAATTGCAGACCTTGCAGACTATGTAGGAAGTTGCAAACGAGAACCCATCAGCTGTAGCGAACTGGTTATCGGAATGAAATGTGGCGGAAGTGACGGACTTTCCGGAATCACTGCCAATCCAACTGTCGGTGCATTTTCCGACTTGTTAATTTCCAAAGGCGGAACAACTGTCTTAACAGAAGTTCCGGAAATGTTTGGAGCAGAAACCCTGCTTATGAATCGTTGTGAAAATGAAGAACTTTTCGATGAGACCGTGAACTTAATCAACGATTTTAAAAATTATTTTAAAAGCCACAATCAGACCATTTATGAAAACCCATCTCCGGGAAACAAAAAAGGGGGAATTTCCACTCTGGAAGATAAATCTCTTGGATGTACCCAGAAGTCCGGAAGTGCTCCTGTAAAAGGTGTTCTTTCTTATGGAGACAGAGTCTGTACACACGGCTTAAATCTTTTAAGTGCTCCCGGAAACGATTTAGTTGCCTCCACTGCTCTTGCAGCTTCCGGTGCACACATCGTTTTATTTACTACAGGACGTGGAACTCCATTTGCAAGTCCGGTTCCAACTGTAAAGATTGCAACCAACTCTACACTTGCAAATAAGAAAAACAACTGGATTGATTTCAACTGTGGAACTTTAGTAGAAGGGGAAACCTTAGATTCACTTTCTTCTAAACTCTTTGATTTTGTAATTGAAATCGCATCCGGAAAGAAATCCAAATCTGAAGAAGCCGGATTCCATGACATGGCAATCTTCAAACAGGGCGTCACCCTTTAATTTATAGTTTTCGAACTTAGATAAAATAACCAAAAGAAAAGAGAAGAAAAAGATGAAAAAATTATCCTATGAAACCCTTCATGAAATGAATTATGACGGGTATCTCTTAGAAGATGCCCCTGAACGTGTTCTTCAGTTTGGAGAAGGTAACTTTTTACGTGCCTTTACAGATGCTTTTATTGATGTGATGAACGAAAAAGCAGGTTTTAACTCCAAAGTTGTCATCTGCAAACCAACTGCATCCCATTCTAAAGTAGCTGCCGCTATCAATGAACAGGAAGGGCTTTACACTTTATATTTAAGAGGATTTCAAGATGGACAGAAAGTAAACAACAAGCGTATCCTTTCCTGTGTCAGCCGATGCATCAACCCTTATGACGATTTTGAAGCACTGCTTGCCTGTGCAGACAATGAAGCGTTACGTTTCGTGGTTTCTAATACAACAGAAGCAGGTATCGTCTATGACGCTTCCTGTCAGTTTGCGGATGCTCCGGCTTCCAGCTACCCTGGAAAACTGACTCAGGTTTTATACCGTCGTTTCCAAAAATTCGGGAAAGAATCCGGAAAAGGTCTGATTATCCTTTCCTGCGAATTAATCGAAGATAACGGAAAAGAACTTAAAAAATGCGTGTTAAACTATGCAAAACAGTGGGAACTCGGAGAAGAATTTATCAACTGGATTGAAGCTGAAAACCTCTTCTGTTCTACTTTAGTAGACCGTATTGTAACTGGATATCCATCTGCTGAAGCAGAAGCTTTAACTGCTAAAAATGGTTATGAAGATGCCATTTTAACAACCGGTGAAATCTTCGGATTCTGGGTAATCGAAGGGCCAAAATCCTTAGAAGAAGAATTTCCGGCAAAAAAAGCAGGACTTCCGGTTCTTGTTACAGACAATCACAAACCTTACAAACAGCGCAAAGTCCGCATCTTAAACGGTGCTCATACTTCTTTCGTGCTTGGTGCATACCTCGCAGGACAGGATATCGTAAGAGACTGTATGGAAGATGAAGTAATCTGCAACTTTATGAACCAGACCATCTATGACGAAATCATTCCGACTCTTGACCTTCCAAAAGAAGAATTAGAAGATTTTGCTTCTGCTGTTACAGAACGTTTTAAAAATCCATTTATCGACCATGCCCTGCTTGCAATTTCCTTAAACTCTACTTCTAAATGGAGAGCACGTGTTATGCCTTCCTTAAAAGAGTATGTTGCAAGAAAAGGAAGCCTTCCGGCATGCATCACTGCATCTTTCGCTTTCTATATTTCATTCTACAATGGTCAGGAATTAACTGCAGACGGACTCAATGCATCCCGTAAAAATGGTACTTACACCGTAAAAGACGATGCTGATGTCTTAGAATTTTTCTATTCACACAAAGATGACAGTGCAAAAGATCTGGTTCATGCAGTCTGCACAAATACCTCATTCTGGGGTGAAGATTTAAGCACAATCGACGGATTTGAACATGCAGTTACCACTTATCTTGAAGAAATCCGTACCAAAGGTACTTACGAAGTGATGAAAGAAATCATCAAAAAATAAACAGTTATAGTTACTGTTACCTCTATAAAGATTAATAAATACAAACCTCTGCAAAAAGGAAGAGACTTACTGATATCGACCAGCCTGTCTCTTCCTTTTTGCAGAGGTTTGTATTTATTAATCTTTATAGAGGTAACAGTAACTATAAC
>JAIIAN010000029.1 GCA_022717655.1 Bacillota bacterium
GAAATAACATAAAAACAAAGAAATTAGCTATGAAATATCTACAAATCAAACAAAATAATATTGTGAATAGTGCTGAATAATGAAAAAATAAATGAAAACGATTGACATTATAAATTTCATGACATACAATCAAATCATCAGCTAGGAAGTAACGAAGAGAAATTAAAAAAGAAAACAGGAGGAAGATAGGAATGAAGAAAAAAATTTTAAGTGTTGTGCTTGCAGTAGCAATGGCAGGAACAATGTTAGCGGGGTGTGGAGCTAAAAAGGAAGCAAAAAATAAAAACAGTATTACAGTACTGGTGGAAAGTGGTTCGCCGGCAGAGGCACTTGCAAAAGAAACAGCAGCATCTTTTGAAGAAGAAACAGGATGTGAAGTTATTATTGATGCAGTTGCTTATACAGGAATGTATGACAAACTTTCTACAGAGATTAAAGCAAAGCAGGCTGCACATGATGTGGCATGTATAGATGCGGTATGGTTAGCAGCATTTGCGGATGCAATTGAAGCAATCAATGATGCGGATACAAGTGATTTCCTGCCAACCCTACAGGAAAGTGGAACAATTGATGGTAGCCTTTTAGGATATCCTATGTGGGTAAATACAAAAGTGTTGATTTACAGAAAAGATCTTATTCCGGAAGATAAAGTTCCGCAGACATGGGAAGAGTATCAGGCACTTGCAAAAGAACTGAAAACAGACGATATGAGTGGAACAACAGTATTCGGAAGCGGTTCTGATGCAGTATGCTCATTCCTTGATTTTGCATGTCAGGCTGGTGCAGAAGGGCTTGTATTTGATAAAGATGGAAATGTAAACATTACAGATCAGGCTTATGTAGACGCATTGAATTTTATGGTAGAGAATGCAACTGCTGATTATACTCCAGACGATTCACTTGCTACAGCATCCACAGAGTCTCAGGAACTCTTTACAAACGGAAAAACAGCAATGCAGCTGAACTGGAGTCATCAGTATCCGGCAGCAGTAGAAGCTCTTGGAGCAGATAAAGTTGGATGTGCACCGATGATTGGCGGAAGTGCAGGGGTTGGTGCAACAACAGGACCTTGGTATGAGTGTGTAATGAAAGCTTCTGAAAACAAAGAGATGGCTAAAAAATATGTAGAATATATGTATGATCACAATGCGGATTATATGAACCTTACATTAAAGATTGCAGGAAGAACATCTGTATATGAAAAGGCCGGAAAAGAAACTGGTAATGAACATACAACAGCAGTTCTCGAAACATTAAGAGCAGAACAGTCACAGGCCAGACCTATGGTGGCTACATGGGCTCAGATTGAAGAAGTTTTAATTGGTGTTGTAGAAGCCAGTCTGGGTGGTGCTGATGTTAATGAAACATTGGAAAGTGCAAAGGCTGAAATTGAGGCGATTGGAAGATAGCTGAATTAACGCAAATAAATGGATTAGCAGAGGATATTCTGAAAGGATAATCAAGAAGGAATATCCTTTTGCTTAGAAAAGGTGGTAAATAGAATGAGATTGATTTCAAGAAAAACCTTATTATTATTCTTTCTGCCAGGTGCCATATTTATGGGGGCATTTCTCATATATCCGATTATTACAATGGTAGCTGACAGTTTCTTTGAAGTTGGAATTACAGGGGATAAGACATTTGTTGGACTGGAAAATTACATTCGTGCTTTTACAGCGGGTGGATTTTTAAAACAGTTAAAGAATACGTTACTTTATATTGTGATAGCGGTTAGTATTGAAACTGCAATCGGTTTATTGTTTGCATTGTTCTTTGAATTGAATTATAAAGGAAGCAAAATAATTCGTTCATTAATGATGGCACCTCTTATGATAGCACCATTGGTAGCTGGTCTTACATGGAAATTGATGATGAGTTCCAGCTTCGGAATTGTTAATGAATTACTGGCAAAAATCGGAATTTTATCAAGTAGCAGGGATATTCTTTGGCTTGCAGATGAAAAGTGGTCATTGCTTGCATGTTGTATCGCAGATATCTGGCTTACAACACCGTTTATGATGTTGATGATATTGGCTGGATTGCAGGGGTTGGACTCCAGTATGCTTGAAGCTGCCAAAATGGACGGAGCAAGTTTACTGCAGCAGGTGTTTTCTATTAAGCTCCCGGTTATCAAACCGGTTTTGTTGACTGCATTGTCTGTAAGAATTATTGATGCCGCCAGAACTTTTGATATTATCTGGGCGATGACTGAGGGAGGTCCGAATAGTTCTTCTGAAACACTCAGCATCATTATCTACAAGACATTGACACGATATAATGATGTTGGTTATGCAAGTGCAATGGCAGTGGTATTTATTGCAGTATTAGTGATATTTACGCTTGTGTTTATGCAGAGTTTATGGAATCCGAAGAAAAAGAATTGTTAGGGGTTTGATAGGAGGCGAAAAGAGTGAACAGAAAAGGTGAAATCGGAAAAAAGCTGGGAATCGGTTTGTCAGTGATCTTTACAGTGTTCTGGCTTATTCCGTACATATATGTAATTTGTTGTTCGTTTAAACCGGGTTCAGAGGTAATTGCAGTTCCTCCAAGTTTTTTCCCAAAAGCATTCTCTATTGAGAACTTTACGGGACTGCTTGAGAGAATGGATGCACTTCAATTTTTGTGGAATAGTTTGAGTGTTTCGTTGATAAGTACAGTGATTGCATTAATTTTGGGTTCGCTTGCAGCGTATGCGATTCAACGTTCAGGCGCTAAATTATCAATTATATTGGTTGTTTTGGTTTTGTGTTTGAAGATGATACCTACTTCAAGTATTGTAGTTCCGATTTACGAACTAATTTGTAATTTGGGTCTGTATGATACAAAAATTGCTTTGATTATTGTTTATGCAGCTATTAATATGCCGTTTGTAATGTGGACAATGTTAAGCTTCTATGAAGGTATTCCGACAACATTGGATGAGGCGGCATTTGTGGATGGTGCAAGTAGCTTTAAAACATTTTGGAAAGTTATTCTGCCAATTTGTAAACCAGGGTTGGCAACAGCATTTATATTTACATTGTTCCTTGCATGGAATGATTTCCTTGTAGCATTATTACTGACCAGTACAAATGCAAAGACATTTACAGTTGGTCTGGCTGGATTTTTATCAGCATACAATCTGGATTTGGGACCGATGTGTGCAGGCGCATTTTTGTTTAGTTTTCCGGTAATGATTATTTCTCTTGCAGCTCAAAAATATATTGTTCAGGGAATGACAGCTGGAGCTGTAAAAGGTTAAAAATAATGGAGGAGTCCTATGTCTAAAGAATTATTGAAACAGAATATTGAAAAGGCTCAGTTTGAGATAGACAGAAAAAAAGATATGATAAAAAGTGGCAAAATGCGTCAGCATTACCATTTTATGCCGCAGACAGGATGGTTGAATGATCCCAATGGATTGATTTATTTCAGAGGAAAGTACCATTTCTTTTTCCAGCATAATCCCTATAGTGGATTTTGGGACAGTATGCATTGGGGGCATGCAGTCAGTGATGACATGCTTCATTGGGAGTATTTGCCGTTAGCACTGGTTCCTAGTGAAAAATATGATAATCATCAAAAAGGTGGCTGCTTTTCAGGAAGTGCTATTGAACATGATGGAAAACTGTTCCTGATGTACACTGGTGTAACAAATGAAGGCAATGGGTATGAACAGGTGCAGTGTATTGCATATAGTGAAGATGGAATTCATTTTGAAAAATATGAGGGAAATCCGGTGCTGACTGCACCGGAAGGAATCCCGACAGATATGTTCCGTGATCCCAAAGTATGGAAGCATGAAGATACTTATTATATGGTATGTGGCGCAAGCCGCAATAACAGAGGGATGGCACTGCTGTATCGTTCCAAGAATATGCTGAACTGGGAGTTCTTTAATGTGTTGGCGGAAAGCCGTGGAGAATGGGGATTTATGTGGGAATGCCCAGATTTTTATCCAATTGGTGATAAATATGTTCTGACATTTTCGCCTATGGATTCAGGTGACCATACTTCGGTGTATTTGGTTGGCGATTTTGATTATGAGACGGGCAGTTTTTATTCCCATGTCAGTGGAGAGATTAACTGGGGATTTGATTATTATGCACCGCAGTCATTTCTTGCCCCGGATGGAAGAAGAATTATGGTAGGATGGGCCAACGAATGGGAATGGATGCCATCGTGGAAAGATTGGGGACCAACATACAAGGAAGGTTGGTGTGGATTTTTTAATATTCCAATGGAAGTACGTTTAATGAAAGATTCTACCTTACAGTTTCTTCCAATTAAGGAAATAGAATCTTTGAGACAGGGTGGACAGTTTTGGGACAATCTTGTGGTTACAGAAGATGAACTGGAACTGAAAGCCGGAGATGGTGTGACATTTGAATTAAAGATGAAGATTGACCTGGAGAAAACAGATGCAGATAAGCTGGAATTTACCTTGCGTTGTGGAGAAGGTAAGAAGACAGTGTGCATGTTCGATTTTAAAAAGGCAGAAATGACTGTAAATCGAAATAATGCAGATGGTTGGAGCAGAGGCATTTCAAGAAGCGTTATGTATCTGAATAATAAAAAAGAATTGGATGTGCATATTTTATCTGACCAGAGTTCCCTTGAAATTTTTACGAGTGAATATCAGAATAATCATTCCAATAATATATTTGCAGGAAATTTTCAGAATCAGTTGAAAGTCCGGGCTTATGGAGGAAGTGTAGCAATCAAAGATATTGAAACATACGGATTGAAAGATTGCTATTGTTAGGAGGAAAATTAGATGATGCAAAAGGAAATAGATGTGACAGCTTTGGGCGAACTTCTGATTGATTTTACAGAGAATGGCGTCAGCAGTCAGGGAAATGCATTATTAGAAGCAAATCCAGGTGGGGCTCCATGTAATGTGCTGGCAATGCTTGGAAAACTGGGCAAAAAAACAGCATTTATCGGAAAGGTTGGAAACGATCAATTTGGTAATATGCTAAGAAATACGATAGAGTCTGTTGGAATTGATGCAGAAGGTTTAGTGATTGATGACAAGGTACATACCACATTGGCATTTGTACATACTTATCCAGATGGTGACAGAGATTTTTCTTTTTACCGTAATCCGGGAGCGGACATGATGTTGAGAAAAGAAGAGGTTTCTTTGGATAAGATATGTGCATCCAAAATCTTTCATTTTGGAACGTTATCCTTTACTCATGCGGGAATCAGGACAGCTTCACAATATGCAATTCAGTGCGCGAAAGAAGCTGGAGCGTTGATTTCCTTTGATCCTAATTTACGTGAACCATTGTGGGAGAATCTTGAGGACGCACGAAAAGCTATTGAGTATGGTATGGAGTGTTGTGATATCTTAAAAATATCGGACAATGAACTGACTTTTATGACAGGTGAAAAGGATTATGACAAAGGAGCAGTTCTTCTTCAACAGAAATATCAGATTCCACTTGTATGTGTTACTCTGGGAAAAGATGGAAGCCGGGCATACTATAAGGGGCTTACGATTAAATCAGAGTCATTTTTGCAGAAAAACACGATAGAAACAACGGGTGCAGGAGATACCTTTACCGGATGTATGCTGAATACAGTTTTGGATAAGGGGCTTGATAATCTTACAGGAGAGGACATCAGAGAGATGCTTCGATTCGCAAATGCAGGTGCAGCTCTGATTACAACAAAGCGAGGTGCTTTGAGGGTTATGCCGGAAAAAGAAGAAATTGAATCGTTATTAGAAGAGCAGACGGAGTAAACATATAGGAGGACTTATTGATGTCAAGTAAAAATTATTATGACGTTACAAAATGGAACGTTGGAAATCCTTACGAGGATATTGGGGAAGTAATCAACAGTATTATTGCGGATATTAAAAAGCGACAAACAGATTCAAATATGAATGAAGGTGGAAAACCGGGAGCAGTCATTTACATTCCGTCTGGTGATTATCATCTTCGTACACAAGTAGTGATTGATATCAGTTACTTGAAAATTATGGGTTCAGGACATGGTTTTGTATCATCCAGTATCCGTTATAATCTTCCGGAGAATGAATGGGCAGATTTACATGAAGTGTGGCCGGGCGGAAGCCGTATCCTTGTTGACCTCTCTCCAAAGCCAGGAGATGAAGAATCGGCAGGAGCAGCATTCTATGTCGAGCGAGATGGAAATCCCCGAATTAGTTCTGTAGAATTTGAAAACTTTTGTATTGATGGTTTGCATTTTGTGGACGATGGCTCGGGAATGCCAAATCCAGAAAATACATATACTAATGGAAAAACAGGTATTTATATTGGAAGTGCACAGGATTCGTTCAGGCTCACAGGTATGGGAATCGTATATTTAGAACATGGGGTTACGATTTATCATGCAGATGCGTTGTCTATTCATGATAATTTCATAGCAGAATGTGGTAATTGCATAGAGTTGAGAGGATGGGGACAGGCATCGAAAATAACAGATAATCTGATGGGCGCAGGTTATAAGGGATATTCTATCTTTGCCGAAAATTTTGGTGGACTTTTGATTACAGCAAATAATATTTTTCCTCGAGGCACAAGCAGTGTTCATTTTCGTAATGTGGCACGTTCCATTATTACAGCCAACAGATTTCATTCTTTCTATCCGGGAATGCTGGTATTTGAAGGAAACTGTTCGGAAAATATGGTTTCTTCAAATCATTTTTTACGTGACAATGAACCATGGGCGCCTATGTTGGAATATGATAATGGATTAGATGATTTGTATGGTATTCTGTGCATCAGTGGTAATAATAATTCGGTAATTGCCAATCATATTTCGGAAATAATCCATACACAGTCTATCAAGCCAGCTGGGGCAAAACCTGTAATCATACATATTGTTTCAGGTAAAGGAAATTATATTTCGGATAACCATATTGTTGCAACTACCGAAGCTACGGATGAGCAGACAAAGGCATCAGATTCTTGCTTTTCTGCACAAGTAGATGCACTGACGACTACTGATAAGTTGGTTGCGCTTGATGTAACAGCTGTTTTGGTAGAAAAAGAATCCATTCAAAATACAATTCTTGACTCTGGAAGCGAGGAACAGGTTATTATAGACAGGACTGTAAATGCTTTTAGAGCCACTCCAGTGCCAGGAGTATAAAATTATGGTGCAACTGACTACTCCCACAGGCTTGCCTGTGGGAGTAGTCAGTTAAAACCGGTTCATTCTGCTATAGAAACAGAATATGGAACTTTTGTAGAACTACAGCTTCCTAATATAGAAATTTCACTCTGGCTGAAGAGTACTTTTAACTACCAACAGACATCTTGCCAATTAGCCCAAAATAAAAAAAGCTACAAAGAGCGCATATCATTTTTCAACTCTTTGTAGCTTTTCTAATTTTTACGCTGACAACGACAATCCTGAGAAATCAAACATATCTCCAAGAGAAACCGATGTCTTTGGTTTTAACACCTCAATGACATGTTTCAATGCTTTCTCACATTTTTCTTCATCTCTTACAATCCCAAACAGACAGGCTGTATTTCTCGCATCAACCAATGCATCATGCTGATGTCCGTGAAAATCTTCTCCGGCATACATAATTGCATCTTTCAAAGAAATATTTCTTTCAAGTCCAAGCACTTCCTCATATTCTGCCTGAAAATCCAGCCAGACATGTTCCATGTACTTTTGGTTCTGTTCTGATACCAAAATCCCTTTCATATTCATTTCTCTTGTAAATTGAAGGTAATCATTTTCACTCCACTGAATAATCTGCACTTCATCCTGAATACTACTGCACCAGTTAAAGAACATATCAAGTGCTTTTTTAAAATGTGGAGCAGATTCTACCATGCTTGTCTTAATCCCTGTCAGCTTTTCATAACGTTTCTGAATACGGATATTGTATTCTGGCTTTACAAGCGTTACAAAACTTCCGATTTCCTGATATTTCTCATCTAAAAGTACTGCACCAATCTGAATTGTTTCAAGTTTACTTACTTTTCGTTCATTGGGATATTCATTTGAAACAGGGTTCATTTCAAGGTCAACAATTACATATTTCATGGCACATCGTCCTCCAATCCTATCAAATGTACTCTCGGAGTCAATTCCAAAAGCAAAAAGATTCCGAGAGTACATCAAGGGGTTTTGCTCCCTTACTCACAAGTTCACCAACACGTTTAATATTATAATGATACCATGATATCACCATTTTCTCAATAAATCATTCAAATTTTCCTTCTCTTTCCTCGTTGCTTTTCCTGATGAAATAAGATAACATAGATAGCATACTGAAGAATTTGGAGGTTATATAAATACATTGGATGGAAATTTAACAAAAGGTCCTATCTTAAAGACATTAACCAAACTGGCTCTCCCCATCATGGCATCATCGTTTCTCGGAACGTTATACAATATCACCGATATGGCATGGATTGGTCTGCTTGGTTCAAAAGCGGTTGCCGGAGTCGGAGTTGGCGGTATGTTTACCTGGCTTTCGCAGGGACTGGCTTCCATGGCAAGGATGGGTGGTCAGGTTCACGTTGCACAGTCTTTAGGACGAGGAGAAAAAGAAAAAGCACACAGATTTGCACAGACTGCAGTACAGTTATCTACTTTTATGGGACTGGCTTACGCCATTTTATCTCTCATTTTTGTCCGGCAGATGGTCGGATTTTTTAAGCTCAATGACCCTGAAGCAGTCTCAGCTGCATTATCCTACACAAAAATCGCATGCGGACTGATTGTATTTTCTTTTTTAACAGTCACTTTAACCGGAATCTATACCGCACAGGGTGATTCAAAGACACCGTTTCTCGCCAATCTCATTGGACTTGTGACAAATATGATTTTAGACCCTGTTTTAATTCTTGGTCCCGGTCCATTTCCAAAGCTTGGCGTCGTCGGTGCAGCAATTGCAACTGTAACTGCACAGTTTATCGTTATGAGCATTATGATAATCTGCGTTATCAAACAGAAAAAAGAAAATGTCTTAAAGGGAATCCATTTACTGGCAAAAATTCCAGCCCCTTACTTAAATGGAATATGCCGGATTGGAATTCCTACCGCAATTCAGGGTATGGCATACTGTATCATCTCGATGGTTCTCACCCGCATGGTATCTGCTTTCGGTGCAGAAGCTGTTGCCACACAACGAGTCGGAGGTCAGATTGAGTCCGTATCCTGGAATACTGCAGATGGTTTTGCATCAGCCTTAAATGCCTTTACTGCTCAAAACCATGGTGCCGGAAAAATGAACCGTGTCCGCAAAGGATATCTTGCTTCTTTATGGACCGTTGGCATCTGGGGTCTGATTATCACTCTTGTATTTGTCTTTGCGCCAAATACAATTGCCACAATCTTCTTTCATGAACCAAAAGCGATTACCATCGCAGTCGGATATCTTATTATCATCGGATTCAGTGAAGGATTTATGTGCATTGAACTGACCACAATCGGCGCTCTTTCCGGACTTGGAATGACCCGCCTTTGCAGTATCATCAGTATTATATTTACAGGTTCAAGAATCCCCCTTGCTATCTTCTTAAAAAATACTTCCCTTGGACTGAACGGAATCTGGTGGGCATTTTCTTCTACATCGATTATCAAAGGAATTATCTTTGTATGCGTCTTTTTCTGGGTTACCAGAAAACAGACATACGAAACATCTATGTAAACTACTCGGCAACTAAGTTACCAGAGCATCTAAATACAAAAAATCGGAAGCCAGACTTATCTCCCGGCTTCCGATTTTCATTTCATCGTACGGTTCATAATCGTAATAACGAATGGATATGTCCCTTACAGAAAGCAGGTTACGTTAAAATCAGAATTTAACTGCCCTGTCACATCTTAAATCTTATCGACCAGTATCAATCTGATTCATATACTGAATGAGTCTGAAAATCTGAGATGTATATCCCCACTCATTATCATAGAAACAGATTAATTTGAAGAAATGGGAATTGACCTGAATCCCCTGTCGTAAATCGAAAATAGATGCGTGGGAATCTCCAATAAAATCAGAAGATACCACTTCATCATCTACACAATCCAGAATACCGGACAAATATGTCATAGAGGCTTCCTGAACCTTCTTGCAGATATCTTCATAAGATGTTGATTTCTTTAATGCTACGTTCAAGTCAACAACTGACACATCCGCAGTCGGAACACGGTAAGAAATACCACTCATCTTATCTTTCAAAGATGGAATTACAAGCGAAATTGCTTTTGCTGCTCCTGTTGTAGATGGAATCAGATTGCCAAAGACTGCTCTTCCTGTTCTCCAGTCTTTCTGGGAACGGCTGTCTACAACCTTCTGCTTTGCTGTTGCCGCATGAATGGTAGACATCAGTCCATACTCTATCCCGTAATTGTCTTCCAGTACTTTACAAAGTGGTGCTAAACAGTTTGTCGTGCAGGATGCATTTGATACCACAGACATTTCTTTTTTATACTCCAAGTGATTCACGCCCATAATAAAAGTTGGAGTCTCCGCATCTTTTGCCGGTGCTGATATAATGACTTTCTTTGCGCCGCCTTTTATATGTGCCATTGCTTTCTGCGTTGTGCAGTATGCGCCTGTTGCGTCAATAATATATTCTGCTCCGCATGCGTCCCATGGAATCAAAGCTGCATCTGCTTCTGAATATACAGGAATTCTCTGACCGTTTATCACTAATCCCTGTTCATAAGTTTCCAGTTCTCCCTGAAATCTGCCAAATGTCGAATCATAACGGACCATATATTTCATATAGTCTAAATCTGCGTTTCGTACATTAATCCCACATAATTTAAAAGTATCCGGTTGACTGATGGCAATACGGAGTGCGACGCGTCCAATACGTCCAAATCCGTTAATGCCGATTGAAATTGCCATTTTACAATTACCTCCTATAAGAACATAATAAATGCATAGAATATCTGGAAATGCTATTACTGTCGTAATTGTGACGGGCAATTTTCACGTTTTTTCTGATTTTCTGTAATCTAAAGTCAGTATAACATACAAAATCAGAAAATACTATATCTAGTTTAATAAACATTTTTTTAACAATATCTTGATTTTTGGTTTCTGCAAACCTTGCTTCTATATTAAAAACATTTAAACCAGTACACCGTACAAGTAACAAAAAGCGGTTGCCATCTTAACTAATGACAACCGCTTTGTTTCACGTGAAACATTTTTCTGCTCTTAATTTTTTTACTCTCTCAAGAATCTGGCTTCTAAGTTCTTCCATATCATTGGTTCGTTTTCTAAGTCCTGCTGCTCCGGCATGACCGCCGCCACCAAACGGTGCAAGCAGTTCATTTACATCAATCCACTTTCCATCTGAACGGAAAGAACAACGCCACCGGTCCGGTTCTTCTTCATACATCGTAAATCCCAGTTCAATGTCCACACAGTCACGCAGAATACTGCTGATTGGATGAATTTCTTCATAGCTGATATTCTTTTTAACCTTTTCTTCTTTGTTTATACACACGTAGGCGACTTTTCCATCCAGCACACGTATCGCATTTTTTAAAATGTCTGCACGTTTTTCCAAATCTCCTAATGTATCAATCTGCCGAGTCTGTATGATTCGTCTATGGTCAACTCCAAGCTCTAAAAGCTTTGTTGCAGCTTTCATGATACTTTCATCTGCTCTTTGAAAAGCATTCGTATCATGTACAATCCCCAGATACACATAATCCGCAGCATTTGGATATTCTTCCGCTTCTGCCGCTTTTTTCAAATCATCCTGATTCAAACTATAAAATACATTTACCGCGCAGGCTTCCGAAACCTTTGTATAATTTCTGTCTCCATAGCCCTCATTCGAGGCATGATGGTCAATTACAATAGAAGCGGCAGATGCTTCATAAAATTCTCTTCCGCTTAAACGTGCCAGTGTCGCTGTATCACATATCACTGTTGCGAAACGTTTACCCTGCAAATCCGGCTTTTCAAATGGATAAAATTTTTTATCCTGATTCACCTGAAGTTTTGGTCCTTTGTCTATCGTATCCGCCAGATAAGGGAATACCTGATACTCCGGATAATTTACGCCAATATAATGTGCGATTCCCATCACAGAACCGGCTGCATCTCCATCCGGATTGATGTGTCCCAAAACAACAACCGTGTCCAGTTCATTCGATTTCATCATAGATTCAAATTCATTTTTAAAATCAAATTCCACTTCTTCCACCTCCATGTAATGTAATTTAATATAATTTAATGTACTATAAGACTATACTCTCGGAATCTTTTTGCAAATATAGTAAATGCATTAAGAGTTCCAAGAGTATATCTCTACAAAAGTTTCTTATTTTTTATCATATCCAAGCTGTGGATTTTCATAATCTCCACGCTCTTTTTTCTGTTTTACATAAGTATCCCATACACCTGCTTTATCTTCGATTCCTACTGTAGCAGGGTCAAATAATGGGTTTAAGCCAACATTTTTCTGTTTTTCATAATCTTTTACAATTTTCAGAACTTTTGGAGTTAAGAGTAAGATACTAAACGTATTAACCCAAAGCATACATCCCACACCAATATCCCCCATTGGCCAGATGGTATCACCATCAATCAGAATACCAAACATACAGAATACCAGGAATAAAATACGCACAATTGTAACCACCATTTTATTCTCGCCGAACAGATACTTACATGTGGATTCCAGCTGATAACAATAAGACAGCATGGTTGTAAAAATAAAGATAAACAGCATAATAGCAAGGAACATTGCTCCTGCTTTACCGATTGATACTGACATCGCCTCCTGCATAAAAGCAATTCCATACTGGATTCCCGGAACATGCTCCACTAACAGAGAAGCCCCTGCTCCATCTGCTGCAACGTTGTAAGTTCCTGCAAGCAAAATAGAAATCCCGGTACAAGTACATACCAAAAGAGTATCGATATAAACAGATAATCCCTGAACCAAACCTTGTTTTACCGGATGAGAAGTATCCGTTGTTGCTGAAATCAGAGGACTCATTCCGTTACCAGCATCATTTGAGAAGAATCCACGTTTGATTCCCCAGGAAACTGCAGAACCAACGATTCCGCCAAAGATTGCATCCTTTCCAAATGCACTTGCAAAAATAGAAGCAAACATTCCTGGAACTTTTCCGATATTAACTACAATAACAAATAATGTGATCAGGAAATAAATTCCACACATAATCGGCGCTAAAAATTCCGCAACCTGTCCGATACGTTTAATACCACCCATAACAACAAATGCAACAATTGCTGTCATAATCACTCCAACAACAATAAATGGAAGTCCAAATGCTACATTTACCGCTGTTGCTGCTGTCTGAGTCTGCATTGCCGGAAGCAGAAATCCAGGTCCGACAAAGACTGCGATACAAAATAAAAAGGCCAGTATCTTTCCCAGTTTTTTATTCTTAATTCCGTTTGACATATAAAAAGCCGGTCCTCCGGTCAATTCTCCCAGATTTCTGGTCTTATATGCCTGACCTAAAATACACTCAACCATTCCTGTGGATGCACCCAAAATTGCAGTAACCCACATCCAGAAAATTGCACCAGGTCCTCCCATAAAAATTGCAGTTGCCGTTCCTGCAATATTTCCGGTTCCTACACGGCCTCCAACCGTTGTTGCAAATGCCTGAAAGGAAGAAAGACCGGTATCTTTCTTATTGTCACCTTTTTCTGTCAGACATTTGAGCATGTCGCCAAATCTTCGTACCTGCATGCCTCTTAAATGAAACGTGAACCACAGCGCCGCAAACATGAGGAACACGCACATTACAGGATGCCATACGATGTCATTGACTACATTCATCACTTTGACAAATAGCTCCATTTTTTTCTTTTCCCTTCTTTTTATTTCACAACGCCTCTTCGTTCTTTTCAGGGTTGTGATAGGTTATGATATTTCTTAGTACAACATTTATTAACATTCCGCTCATTAATGATTCGTTATACTGATATCATGTGGTATCATTCTACCATAATTTGACACCACCCTCAACTGACTATCGGGTAAAAAAGACATTTTACCGTATCATTCAAGTTAATAAGAATATGCCTTAGAATGTTCTCGCACCTGCGTCGGTTCTTTGCAATATCTACCTTATACTTTGCAGTGCGCTCCCCAAGGAACATTATTCAATCTACAGGAAAACAATTTCCCGTAAATCAAATAAAAATGCGCCCTGATTCTGTCAGAACGCATTTTTTACTAATATTTTAAGTATCATGTCAAAAGAAAATTTTGGCACTTACATCATTTTGTTTTTGAAACCTTTAATAATAAGATTCCCACAATTAAACAAATCGGAAATACCAATGCTGTTAAGATTCCGATTTTCAAATTTTCAGATGCTAAACTTGAAATTCCTCCAACCAGTGTCGGACCTCCTGAACAGCCTACATCTCCTGCAAGTGCCAGCAGAGCAAACATCGCAGTTCCACCATTTCTAAGAGAAGCCGATGCCTTGCTGAATGTTCCCGGCCACATAATTCCAACTGACAAACCACAAATTGCACAGCCTACCAGTGAGAAAAACGGAGATGGAGAAAGTGAAATGCACAAATATGACAGCACACATAATGCACCGCTTCCAATCATAAATTTATCCAAATCCATCTTATCCCCAAATTTTCCATAAAAGGCTCTGGAACTTCCCATTAAAATTGCAAATGCCATCGGACCTGCAAGGTCACCGATTGTTTTTGTAACACCCAGTCCTTTTTCTGCAAATGTCGAAGCCCACTGGCTGACTGCCTGTTCGCTTGCACCCGCACACATCATCATAAGCATTAGAATCCAGAAAATTTTACTCTTACACAAATCAAGCATTGACATTCCAGTCTCGCCCTCTTCCACAATCGGAGCAATTGGCGCTTTACAAAATACAATCATATTCACTAACGGTACAATCACCCAGATACATGTTAAAATTCTCCAATTTTCAATTCCAAATATTTTAAAGAATATGGTTGATAATAACACGACCCCTACATGTCCCCAACAATAAAAAGAATGTAGCAGACTCATTGCTTTCTCTTTATTTTTTGTTGGACAGCTTTCCATAATCGGACTAATTAAAACTTCTATTAATCCACCTCCAACTGCATAAACCGCAATGGAAATCAACAATCCCACAAATGCATTGGGCATAATTTGTGGAAGAAATGCAATACCTAAAAGTCCCAGTCCTGCAAATATATGTGCTGATACAATCGAAACCCGATATCCGATTTTATCCACAAATCCTGCTGATAATAAATCAATTATCAACTGAATCCCAAAATTAAATGTAATCAGCATTGTAATCTGGCTAAGCGGTATCCCGTAAGTTTTTTCAAATGTCAAAAACAACAACGGTACAAAGTTATTTACGATTGCCTGAACCACATAACCTACAAAACAGGCATAAATCGTTTTTTGATATTTCTCATTCATTTTTTTCTCCTCCCTATAAAGATGTACTATCGAAAATTTCCAATTTCACTCTCGAAATTTTGTCTTTCTGTGCAATTATATCACTGTATTTTATTTCTGTAATTGTATTTTTTAATCAATTTATTGTATTATATCGTAAATGTTTCACGTGAAACATAAAACAGGAATGAGTTTCACACCCATTCCTGCTTCATGATATCCTATCTTAAATTTTTTTATTGTTTCTTTTTTCAAAATCAAAAATCCACATTTCCCTGAAGCCATACGATTCCTTTGAATCTTCGTCCGACTTTCGGCTCACCTAAAAGGTCTTTTGCATTGACGCAGATATCCATTTCCATATCATTGCAGGAAATGCGAATCTGATAGATTTCCTCATTGGTCAGTGTATTCTTTGCAATGGACCATTCCGTGATTTCTCCCATGATATTGTACAAATCACATTCCATTCCATAAGGCATAAAATAAGTATCCACAATTGAATAAATATCTTCGTTTGCTATACGGCTGGATATCATGGAATATGTATCAATATCTTCCATCGTCAGATTTTCCATTGCTTCTTCATCGCCATTACGGGCTGCCGCAATCATTCGATTACGATTCACGGTATTTTCCCGTTCTTCTCTCTCCTGCTTTTCATCCTTCTTAACCGGAAGAAGGATTCTGGCTTCTCTTGCAAGTCCGGCAAGAGTCACAGGATACACGCCTCTTGTATAATGTCCATGCCGGCGTTCTGTCAAATATTCTGCTGCATTTTGCAGATAGAAAATAATCGTAACACCGATTCTTATATCATCCACCGCTCCGGCATAAGACTCTTTTCCCGCATGACGCTCAATTGACACATTTTCCTGTGTCGTAATTCCAGTTCCGCGGAAGAACGGAAAATAATATTCCATCTCGAATTCATTATTTTCATCGTACTCTCCGCAGACTGTGATTCCAAAGTCACATCCAAATATTTTTGATACTTCCACAAACAGATGTCCCTCAGAGTTTTCCACTACTGTCTTTTCATCATATTGTGTAATTACCTCTTTCAAAATCTGGTCAAGTTCTTTTCTTTCCAGTTCTGAAAAACCAATGGACCTTAAATAACTGTGCAAAGACTGCCTCCTTATCTGATTTCAGTCATTCCACCCATGTATGGCTGCAGTGCTTCCGGAATTCTTACAGAGCCATCTGCCTGCAGATTGTTTTCCAGAAATGCGATTAACATTCTAGGCGGAGCAACAACTGTGTTATTCAGTGTATGCGCCAGATATTTTCCGTCTTTTCCGTTTACACGGATTTTCAGTCTTCTTGCCTGTGCATCACCGAGGTTTGAACAACTTCCTACTTCAAAATATTTCTTCTGTCTTGGGGACCATGCTTCTACGTCTACAGATTTTACCTTTAAGTCAGCCAGGTCACCAGAGCAGCATTCCAGTGTACGAACCGGAATATCCATAGAACGGAATAAATCAACTGTGTTCTGCCATAATTTATCGAACCACATTTTGCTTTCTTCCGGTTTGCAGACAACAATCATTTCCTGTTTTTCAAACTGATGAATACGGTATACACCCCTTTCTTCAAGTCCGTGTGCACCTTTTTCTTTTCTGAAACATGGAGAATAACTGGTCAGAGTTTTTGGCAATTCTTCTTCCGGAATGATTGTGTCAATGAATTTACCAATCATGGAATGTTCACTTGTACCGATGAGATATAAATCTTCCCCTTCGATTTTGTACATCATTGCATCCATCTCTGCAAAACTCATAACGCCTGTAACAACGTCACTACGAATCATGAAAGGTGGTACACAATAAGTGAATCCTCTGTTAATCATGAAATCTCTTGCATAAGAAATAACTGCGGAATGGAGACGTGCAATATCTCCCATCAGATAGTAGAAGCCATTTCCAGCTACTTTTCTTGCGCTGTCTAAATCCAGACCATTGAATTTTTCCATGATTTCTGCATGATATGGAATTTCAAAATCCGGAACAACCGGTTCACCGTATCTCTGTACTTCCACGTTTTCACTGTCATCTTTTCCAATCGGAACAGATGGGTCAATGATATTTGGAATTGTCATCATGATTTTTTTAATTTTTTCTTCTACTTCTTTTTCTTCAGCAGATAAACGGTCTACAGTTTCTGCATTTGCAGTTACCTGTTTCTTCACTTCTTCTGCTTCTTCTCTTTTACCCTCTTTCATAAGAGTACCAATCATTTTGGAGATTTTATTTTTTTCAGCTCTTAATGCTTCTACTTCTCCTTTGATTTCACGGTTTCTCTTATCTAATTCGATTACTTCGTCTACCAGAGGTAATTTGCTGTCCTGAAATTTATTTTTAATATTCTGTTTTACTACATCTGGATTTTCTCTTAAAAATTTAATGTCTAACATAATCTTTCTCCCTGCTTCTTTTTTTCTGTTTTCTCTTTTCTAATTTTGTCTGAAGTTTACGGCCCGTTTTAATGCCTGTACTTCTTCCTGGCTTAATATTACATAGGATTCCCCATTTACAATCTCTTTAATATAGAGGAAACAGTTTTCTCTGCTGTGAATTGCATTCAGCAGAAATCCTGTATTCTTATCATCCAGCATAGCCAGCACAAAGCTGAGTTTTCCTCCCATATCCTCAAATGCATCATACTTCACAATGGCATACTTGTTCAAGGTATTTCCCATAATTTCTTTGAGTTTTTCAATTTCCTGCTCATTTGCCGCTGCCGCATCCAGCCCTTTATCAATCATCGCAAATTTTCGCCGGAATGATTTTTCAAGAGATTGTCCATCTCTTCCTTTCATAAATACGCGGTATTTTTGATTCAGTCGGTTTACTTCCAAAAAAAGACTAACCACACATACCAAAAGTGCAATTACCACAATCAGTAAAAAAATCGACAGTACACCGGAAATCGACTGAATCTTGCTGATTAGATTACCCATCTGTTCTAACTCCTATCTAGGTATTCTCGGAATGTTCCGATTGTACATTATCCTATTGTTTCCAACAATTCAACAATACGTTCCAGTTCTTCCTGAGAATAGTATTCTATTTCAATCTTTCCCTTATTATCTGTCTTTCGGTTAATTGCAACCTTTGAACCGATAATCTGTTTGATTTTTTCTTCCAGATTTTTATAAACCAGTTCTTCTGCCTGATTTTTCGGTTTTTCTTCTTTTTTCTGCACTGGATTTAACAGTTCCTTCGCCAGACGTTCTGTTTCGCGTACGCTTAATTTTTCATCAAATACTTTAACTGCGGCTTCCGCCTGAGCATCTTTGCTTTCCAGTGCAAGCAATGCTCTTGCATGTCCGGTTGAAATCATTTCATCAATCAGCATCTGCTGAACTCTGTCATCTAATTTTAAAAGACGCATCGAGTTTGTAACTGCAGTTCTGCTCTTTGAAACCCGTTCTGCAATCGCATCCTGTTTTAAATCAAACTCTTCCATCAAACGCTTATATGCCATGGCTTCTTCAATCGGATTCAAGTCTTCCCGCTGAATATTTTCAATCAGAGAAATTTCAACGGCTTCCTGCTCTGTAAATTCTTTTACAATCACAGGAACTTCCTTAAGACCAGCCAGTTTAGAAGCTCTCCATCTGCGTTCTCCAGCAATAATCTCATAATAGTCTTTCTTCTTCTGTACCAGTAATGGCTGAAGTACACCAAACTGCTTAATCGATTCTGCCAGTTCCTGAAGTGCATCTTCATCAAACTGCTTTCTCGGCTGTTCTCTGCTTGGCTCAACCTTTGTCAGTTTTACAATCTGTACATGCTCTCCAAGTTTCCCCTCAAGTTCCATCTTTTCTTTCTGATGTTTATGAGCTTCTTTTGCCGCATTTTGCAGTGCTTCTTTGTTTACTACAGTTCTTCCGGTTTTCTTCTTTGTTGCTGCAGAATCTAACACCGGAATCATAGAATCAAGACCTTTGCCAAGGCCACCTCTTTTTACTGCCATTCTTCATCCTCCCTGTGTAATACTTCTTCTGCAAGGAGTCTGTAACTTTCCGCACCTACTGATTTCTTATCATATAAGGTAATTGGCAGTCCATAACTCGGTGCTTCAGCAAGACGAACATTCCTCGGAATAATGGTCTTGTAAATAGACTGGTCCAGATTGTTTTTTACATTCTCAACAACCTGCAGGGACAGATTTGTTCTCGCATCATACATCGTAAATACAACGCCCTCAATATCCAAATCCGGATTCAGACGCTCCTGAACCAGTTCAATTGTGTGGATGAGCTGTGTCAGACCCTCCAGTGCGTAATACTCACACTGAATCGGAACCAGTACAGAATCTGCTGTTGTCATCGCATTGATCGTCAATACGTTTAAAGACGGCGGGCAGTCCATAATAATAAAATCATAATTATCACGAATGGAATCAATATGATTTTTCAGAAGAAATTCGCGTCCCTCTACGCCTACCAGTTCAATCTCTGCACCAGACAGATTCACATTCGACGGAATCAAGGACAAATTTTCAAATACATTCTCAATCAGACAGTCCGAAACTTCGCACTCTCCCACCAGAAGTTCATACAAAGTTGCATTGACATTATCTTTGTCTACACCAACTCCGCTTGTTGTGTTCCCCTGTGGGTCAATATCAATAAGAAGGACTCTCTGTCTCAGCTCGGCAAGGCATGCAGACAAATTGATTGCAGTTGTAGATTTTCCTACTCCGCCTTTCTGATTTGCTATTGCTATTATTCTTCCCACTTAAGTTTCCTCTTTTCATCAAACTTAGTATTATTTCATTCAATCGTTATTATAACATCTTCTTAAACGTATTTCTACACAAATGTTTCACGTGAAACATTATATTTTTTTACGATATAATTTTCGTTAATCAATCAATAAAAAACGTTGAATGATTCACTTTCTACAGACAATATTCCCTGATAATAGATAAATTTGTTTCTTAATGTTTCACGTGAAACATTTTCCACTTTCTCATGATTCCACTGTTCTTCTATCTACTTTCAGCTTGTATAATCAGAGTCAATGACTTATAATTATAGTTAACTAAAGTAATCCTATATTGGAGGTTTTTTTATGAAGAAGCATAGATATAAACTTATTACAACCGGTATTTTATTTACTACTGCAACTGCTATTATTCATTTCATGAACCATCTGATTTCTACGACAGCAGTAATGAAAGACTTGTTAAAATCAACGGCAAGCAACTATTACAACTGGCGTTTTGGAAAAATATATTATACGAAGCAGGGTACAGGTTCTCCTGTTTTATTAATTCACGATTTAACCGTTTACAGCTCCGCTTACGAGTGGGATGCACTTGTAAAACAGCTTGAGAAAAATCATACAGTCTACTGCATCGATTTACCTGGATGTGGCCGTTCTGACAAACAGCACATTACCTACACAAACTACTTATATGTTCAGGCAGTATCTGATTTCATCAAAAACGTAATTCACGAAAAAACAGATGTGATTACCAGTGGTTTTTCCGGTTCTTTTACAATCCTCGCCTGTCATAACGAAAATGAATTGTTCGGAAAAATTTTAATGATTAATCCGCCGACACTTTCACAGTTAAATAAGATTCCAACCAAACGCAGTAAACTCTACAAATCGTTTCTTGAAATTCCTGTGTTCGGAACTCTTGTTTACAACATGATGACCTGTCAGAGTAATGTCCAGCTTTTATTTACAGAAGATTATCTTTACAATCCATTCCACATCAAAGCAGAATGGCTCGACACTTATTATGAAGCAGCACACAAAGGCATGGGAAGCGGTCGTTTCTTATTCTCTAGTCTGCTTGGAGGATACACTAACAACAATATCGTGCATGCATTAAAAAATATCAATAACAGTGTCTTTATTATCGAAGGAGAAAGCCAACTCACTAAAAGCGAAGTTCTCTCTCAATATGTAGAATTAAATCCGGCAATTGAGACTTACACTTTAAAAGGAGCAAAACATCTTCCTCAGTTAGAATCACCGGAACAGTTATTTGACTGTCTGTCTGTTTTTCTTGATGATTAAAAAATTGCCCTAAAAAAAGAGTCTTGCCTACAGGTTTCTTATCTTGCTGTGCATTATTAAGTAAAGCAGAGAAATGCTTATCTGCATTCAAAATAATGTTTCACGTGAAACATCGTAATAACATCTGATATGCACACATCTTAATATGAAAAAGAATCGGGAGAAATGTTTCACGTGAAACATTTCTCCCGAT